>MNYL01000117.1 GCA_001873075.1 Fibrobacteres bacterium CG2_30_45_31
TGACGCTGAAGTGTTTCTTTTGGGGGGCGTTCTCCAAGATTCCAACGTCTTGGTAGAGATTGTGCCGATTTTGGAAGCGGAATCATTTTACCAAGAACGTCACCAGATTATTTGGAACACCATCCTCGAATTATACAAGATCAATACTCCCATTGATATCGTGACTCTTTGCTCTGCCTTGGATGGAGTGGGTAAACTTCAGGCGGTGGGTGGTAAGGACTATATATTCCAGTTAATGGAATCGGTGGCTTCTGCTGCAAATGCCAAGTGGCATGCGGAACTCATCCAGAAAAAGGCGGCTCTTCGGAGCCTCATTACCTCCGCCAATAAGACCATTCGAAGCGCTCTCGATTCATCTGCGGAACCAGAAGAAATTATTCAGGAAGCGGAAAGAGATATTATGGACCTTGCAGAGAAGCGAGTTCGTGATTCTATGCGCCCTGCTGGAGCCGTGGTGAATGATGTTTTGAAATCGCTCGAGAATCGAAAAGGGGGCATGACGGGATGCCCTACCGGATTTGCGGATTTGGACCGCTTGACCAACGGCTTACAACCTTCCGATCTTATTATTCTCGCGGGTCGCCCGGGCATGGGAAAAACGGCATTTGCCCTTACGCTTGCTGCGAATGCCGCCATTAATTTTGGGAAAAAAGTGGCCTTTTTCAGCCTGGAAATGGGTGGTGAACAGTTGGTTCAGCGTATTCTCTGCTCTCGCGCTCAAATTGATATGGGTAAACTTCGGAGTGGAAACTTGCGTGCTGAAGATTTCCACAAAATTCCTCAGGCGGCCCAACCTATTATCAACTCCTCCCTATACATTGATGATAATGCAGATTTGGGAATCATGGAACTCCTCTCCAAAACGAGAAGCTTGAAAAGCAAAATCGGCCTCGATTTGGTCGTTGTGGACTATTTACAGTTAATGAAAACAGGGAAAGAAGAAAACCGAGCGGTCGCCATTGGCGCCATTTCCCGCGGTTTAAAGATCCTTGCAAAAGATTTGAAAATCCCCGTCATTGCGCTTGCGCAGCTCAGTCGTAAAGCGGAAGAAAAAGGTCGTGAGCGTCCTCAGTTAAGTGATCTTCGCGAGTCCGGTTCTATTGAACAAGATGCCGATATGGTATGGTTTGTGGAACGTTCTTTTTATCGTAGTCATAACGAAGAAGAAAAAACAAAAGCGCAACTGTTGGTGGCGAAGCATCGAAACGGTTCCACTGCAGATATTGATTTAACATGGATTGCAGAATACACGACCTTCTACGATTACGTCGAAGAAGACAATGGTGGCAATTTCGGTTTTGGGAGCGATGATCTATGACCTTCGTTCTCAAGCCTCTATTTTTTTTGGGACAGAAAATTGTAGGTGCCATTTCGGGTGTTGGAGAGATCTTCTGTATTCTTTTCTACACGTTGCGAGCACTTCCGTATGCGCATAAAAACGTAAATCTCATTGTCAAGCAAATGGTGGCGATCGGTGTTTCTTCCGTGCCGCTACTTTTTGTGACCTCCATCTTTACAGGCATGGTGGCGACGGTGCAGGCGGATTTTCAATTCCGTGGCTTGGTGTCAGATAAGTTTGTAGGTACTGCTGCGTGTAAAATGATTCTCATTGAATTAGGCCCTCTTTTAACGGCCTTGGTCCTTGCCGGGCGTGTGGGGAGTGCTCTTGCTGCAGAAATTGCCTCTATGCGTGAAAAAGAAGAACTGGATGCTTATGCGGTTCTTGACCTAGATCCTTATCGTTATCTGGCACTTCCTCGATTCATCGCATTCTTTACCATGGTTCCTTGCCTCACGATTATTTCCAATGGCTTAGCGCTCCTTGGAGGTTGGATTGTGAGTGTACTTGCACTCGATATCACGACTTATACTTTTTATACGGGCATGCAGTATTTATTTCAACCCATGGATCTTTTTGCCGGTGTTATTAAGTCTTTTGTCTTTGGCGTCACCATATTCCTTCTTGGCTATTATCATGGACTCAATGCGAGTGCGGGGGCAAGGGGTGTGGGGCTTGCGACAAAAGATGTGGTTGTGTCCAGTTGTCTTATGATTTTGATTTTGGATTTTGTTGTTGCTGCAATTCTTTTCCAGTAGGATTTTACCATGCCCAATGTGAAAATTAATCCTGATGATGTGATGATTAAGCTCCGAGGTCTTAAAAAGAACTTTGGAAGTCAATCAGTCTTGTCTGATGTGAATCTGGATATTCGTCGTGGTGAGACCATGGTGATCATTGGTCAGTCTGGTGTGGGAAAATCAGTCATTTTAAAACACATGATTGGCTTGCTACAGCCGGATGAAGGTGAAGTGACCGTCGATGGAATCACGATCAGTACGGCAAAATATTTTGACACGCGGACGATTCGTAAGAAAATGGGAATGCTTTTTCAGATGGGTGCTCTTTTTGATTCCATGGATACGGGTGAAAATATCGCTTTCGCTTTGCGCGAACACCATCCAGAGTTATCTGAAGCGGAAATTCAACAGCAAGTAACCGATAAACTCAAAATCATCAATCTGGTGCCGGAATTTCGCACCAAGATGCCATCAGAACTCTCTGGTGGTATGCGTAAACGCGTCGCTCTTGCCCGCGCCATTGCCCTTAGCCCTGAAATTCTCCTATACGATGAACCCACGACCGGATTGGATCCTATCACGAGCGATGTCATCAATGATCTTATCTTGGAAATGCAAAGTAAGTTGGGAGTGACTTCTGTCGTGGTTACTCATGATATGGTGAGCGCATTCAAGGTCGCTGACCGCATCGCTATGTTGTACAAAGGACGCATCATTGAAGTGGGCTCGGTGGAAGAAATCAAGAAAACGACCAATCCTTTTGTGAAACAATTTATAACGGGTCAGCGCAAAATTGACTCTGAAAATTAAATAGATTCATTTGAGCAGTAATTCCGAGCGTATGGTTGCGGAAGTTGTTGCTCCGAAGCACATCGCTGTGTTTTTGAGCCCCTTTGGCTCAACGAAACAATGTAAAATGTTGCGTTTTCCAGCGAATTATTTAAATTGGGGAACAAATAGAGAGGTTTTATGAATAAGAAGCTCATGTTCGGAATCGGCGCTCTTTGCGTAGTGGGTTCCATCTTCGTCGCTTGTGGATCTGGCGATGTGAGTGCTCCATCTGAGGATGAAGAAATCGCTGCCCAGATGGCTTCGACTGTGTACGCGGACGATAGTGCAACTGGCAAATCCATGAGTGCTTGTTTGAAAGATGCAGCTTGTGCGGCTTCTTTGCAGACTCCAGTTTCCAGTGCGGTGACCTCTTCTTCGGCTATTGAGACTCCATCTTCCTCATCGACGCCCATTGTGAGCAGCAGTAGTACGGTGGTCATTCCGGTTTCTTCCAGCAGTGGAACGTCTTCGATTGTCGTGAGTTCCAGTTCTGTATTTATTCCTCCGACTTCCTCTTCTTCTGTATCGTCAGCTTCAAGCACGGAGCTTACGGGAACCTGTAAGCCTAAAACGACCCCCATCAGCAAAGGGGCGTCCGCACAATGGGTGTGGACTCGTTTAACTCCTGCAGGCACGGGTGGTATCGCACTTCAAGGTTCTTCGACTTTCACTTGGACGATGCCGGGTTCCACTGAGGCTACGGCAACGGGTGCAGGTCTTGTGAACCCAACAGCAACGTATGCGGCCTCGGGTTCTTACACGGCTTCTGTTACGGTGGGTGATTTTACTGCGGAATGTTCTGCTTTGCAGGTCAATGGAGCTGCCATTACGGGTACTTGTACGCCAGATGTGACCACTGCGGATGCCTTCAAGAGCGATGTTATTACATGGACTGTGTCTGCAAGTTCCACAGGAGCAACCATTACCGGGTATACGTGGACGGGTGCCACAGGGACATCAACAACAGCGACAGTTACTGCAAGTGCTGCTGCCGTTGGAAAGACACTAGCTCCAACGGTCTCCGTTACCAATGATGACAACACGGTGCAAGAAATTACTTGCGGCGGTGTGAAGGTGATTGACTCCAGTGCGCCGGAATATGTACTTGATTCCTTGGCTTCATACACTGTTGCTGCAGGAACTTATTCGATGCAATATGCGTGCTCTGCAAATCAATATTACCAATCCCCAATAAATATTTCTGCTTCTGGTACGTGGGAAAATTTCACGGCCTCTTATTCAACTAATGAAGGGTCAGGTTCGTTGTCTTCAAATCCTCAATATAATATTGCATTTGCCGATCTTTTTGGCTCATGGTCAGGGAGTCTTCCAACAGAAATGATTTCCATTACTGTTGATCATGCTGTTGTTATTAAGTGCCAGTAGATTGTATTTACTCGACCATTGTTTTAAACACTCCCTTTCTGGGGGTGTTTTTTTTATCATTAAAAATCCCCATATATTGCCATAAGCTGGTTCTTGCTTCTCTGACTTATCCATACATCTGTTCTTAGAATAACTAAATTCAAAATATGCTTCGATTAAAATTTCGCTATACGACAATCATTGCCCTATTTTTCAGTGTTTCCGCCATGGCTTACCTCCCTGGGGAAAACTCATTTGTAACGCTACCCAATTCCAACGGAATTTTTGGGAATCCAGCGTTGCTACCGGCATTCGATTCTCCGGGAGCAATTGCTTCCTATGAGAAAGAAAATGGCATTCATGATTTCCGCACAGGATTCAATATCTCGTCTTTTGGATGGGGCTTTGAATATTTTTCAAATGGGGAAGCCATTGATGAAACTCGATGGAGCATGACTCATGGTTTTGATTTGTGGGATCGCGCCCTTTTTATTGGTCAACGTGTGGAGGCGTTTCGAAGTGCCGATTTTGAAGGCACTGCGTGGGATTACTCTCCAGGTATTCTTTTTCGTCCGTTCCAATATGTGGCTTTAGGTTACACGAGTCATAATCTTTTGCAAATAGGCTCAGATTATCAAAAAAGAAATCAAGAATTTGGGGCTACTTTTCGCCCGATCTCTTCTCTTTCTGTCAGTTGGAATACGTTGAATTTTGAGACTCATCGTTTGTTGGTTTCTGCGGACCTCTACCTTTTTAATATTGGTTTTCAAATTCCGTTAGTTGGTGATGAAGAAGAATATAAACTGACACTCTCTCGCTCTTTTGGTGCCTATAACCATTTGGCCGTCACTGTTTACGATGATTATCGTCCTCACAGCGTCGCTTGGGGATTTCACAGCTCGCGCAACCCCAATGGTTCCCTTTTATCTCACGTGGTACGAGTTCCTTTGAACGTACCTATCCGCGAAACGGAAGAAGGTTTTTCCCTTTTGGGGTCTAACACGATGGGGCTTGAAACGGTTCGCAATCATTTGAATTTGCTCTTGGCGGATAAATCGGCATCTCTCATTATTCTTGATTTCTCTGGTTACCGTGCAGGGACTGCGGCATCCAAAGAAATTCAGCGAGGGATTCAAAGACTTC
>MNYL01000268.1 GCA_001873075.1 Fibrobacteres bacterium CG2_30_45_31
ATGTCACGATACGCTCGCCCCCTTGATTCTTGCGGCGGCAATCGGGTCGAAAAACCAAATGCGCCTCACTAGCGAAGCCGCACTCCAGAGCGGATGTCTCGAAGCCCCTAAAAGTAAAGAGCCCCTGTATCTCGCCATCAAAATCGCGGATTATAGCCGCACGCCTTTGGAAAACCCCATGTCCGTGCGCCGCGTGGAACTTAGAAGCGGTAAAACAGTTCTGCTAAAACAAATTCAGGACAAACTTTCTTTCGACAATATGCTAAAAATTCGTGAAGAACTCCTGTGGGCTGAAGAAGCGGACACCGCAGGCGATTGGCACAGGATTCCCAAAGCGATTCCCCGCGCCAAAAAACTGCACCTTGAAGTCGAAGATTATACGGGAAATATTACCTCTCGCGATTGGACTCTTCAGGATTCCTGCGCGAATAATGCGAGAGTCCCCACTTTCGGAAAATTTCAGGATTCCGCGGTATATACTTTTTTAAGCCGCCCCTGGATCAACCTCGGCCTCTGCGAATCGCAGCAATTCACGCTACAGGGAAAATCAGGAAAAGTGCTCGCCAATTTATGCGAAGCCTTTCCTCATGAAGCTCTGCCCGTGGCGGCTCTCTTCACCAAGTTTCCGAAAGCAATTGCAGTCGTTGTCAAAAAAGGCGATACAGAAAAAACAATCGGCATTTTTAACATCCCGGGCAAAGCCACAAAATTCATTTATCAAGGAACTCTTCATGGCAAAAAAGTAACCCAGTCCGTGACGGGCCTGAAACCCGTTCCATGGCCCCGCGCGCTAGCATTTCAAGAACTTGCTAACGACAAAGTAACCGCTTGGGAATTCCACCCGAAGGGTTTGCATTTCACCGGAAACTGGAAAATTTGTATAGACGATACCCTCGCGCCGGCACCTCTTTACTGGCTGGGCGAAACGAGCCGCAAATGGTTTATTTTCAGCAATCAAACTCACGAAAAAAAATTCCGTTGCGCAGTCATGAATGAACTTCGCGATATTGGTTCCATTCAGGATACCGTGGCGCCCGCTCTCGGAAAAGCCTATTGGAGCCGAGGGATGATTCGCGGGAAATGGGAAACAACACTTCGCATTCCCGTGTTCGAAAAATATTCGGGAATTCCTGACGGTAACGCCATCACGGCCTTCAGCGCCAAAGAACCCTGGATCGCCGCCGAATACGATTCCGAGCCTTATGAAATTGTTTTTGAAAAAGCGAAGCTTCCCTCCGCGGGAGAATTCTTTACTGTTCGTCTCACCGATGAAGCGGACAATACAGGCGAAATTTCTGTGGAAGTTCCCCCAGAGAACGCGCTCCCCCAAGTTCCTTGAGGCAAATATATTCAGGGCCGATCGATCACGGATTCGTCATTGCGTCTTTAAAAAGAAAAGTTTTGTTTTTTTGAAATGTTTCAGAATATTGAAAAATTCGTTTTTTCTGGTAGCTTCGCCGTGCCCTAAAGTTCGCTGTACTGCACCAGGGTGCGGCGGGCAAGCGCAAAATCGAGGATTTCAAAAATGCGTTTCTCGCAAGTTTCAAAATCCACTGGGTGCAGCGCCAATCGAGGAATTCCCGTGGGGAGCGCAAGCGAAACTTTGGAGTAGGCAAAAGCGAGACCCAGCATCCACTGCGGAATCCCTGCAAAACTCAGTGCGGGCGAACGAATAACGACAATGGCATCATTCTTTTTTTTCTGTAGTTGCGTACGCCCTTCATAGAGCGGACAACGGGCGAGAACCTGTTGAGGCAAAGCCTTATTCGCGTACCATGTGGGAGGCACAAAGCACACAGGATCCGGCAAGGACAATAATTTCCAGGCCTCAAAAGCGCAAGTCACCTCCTCAAGGGAAGCTTCTTCCGTGAGTCCCGCGAATTCGGCTTCGTTATTCGTCAGCAAAGAGGCAAAATATCCCGAATAGGAACGTGAGGCTTTGAGATCCGTGCGATGCGTATAACCATGGAGCAATAATTCATAGCCCGCATTTTGCCACTGCAATAACTGATTTTGAAAGGCTTCTTTTTTGGAATCGGGAGCATTGCCCGTAAAAGGAACCACCGCGAGCGCAAAAGGTTTCCCGGTGATACGATTTACAGACTCAATAATGGGAGCGACTTTTGAAAAATTATCCACACCCACATCGTGAAGGCATAGCAGAAACTTTTTTTGTTGATTCCCTGGCATGAGCAAAATATAGAACAAAAGAAAACAAAAAAACCTTTCTATCTTTAGCATAATGCCCCCAAAGTCCTTTTTTATTTTTGATCTTGATGGAACCCTTTTTGATACGGTCGATGATCTTGCCCCTGCGGTAAACTACGCCTTGCAATTTCATGGAATTCGGACTCTCCCCGAAGATTCCGTCCGCTTTCTTGTCGGCAACGGATCTCTCAATCTGATTCGAAGAAGCCTTGGCGATACGTCCATCGCTCCCGAAATCGTCCACAAAACTTTTTTGGAATACTATACCGATCATTGCACACTCAAAACGCGCCCGATACCCGGCGTTCTTGAATTTTT
The DNA here is from genome assembly GCA_001873075.1 of Fibrobacteres bacterium CG2_30_45_31. Classification (GTDB taxonomy): domain Bacteria; phylum Fibrobacterota; class Fibrobacteria; order Fibrobacterales; family Fibrobacteraceae; genus UBA1313. Next base: position 2,527 of record MNYL01000268.1, read on the forward strand.
AGCGAATACCACCCGCCGTGCAGCCTTGCTCACCAATAAACCCGATGCCCCCACGCGCCGCATTCTCGAACATTTTGGCATCGCTTGCCGTTTTGAATCCGTTTTATGCGGAGATACGACCCCCGCAAGAAAGCCCGCTCCCGAAGGCTTTTTGAAAATTATGAACGATGCGCACGTCGCGAAAGCAGATGTTATCATGGTTGGCGACGACACACCGGATATCCTTGGCGCAAAGGCCGCAGGCATTGACAGCGTATTCATTCAGAATGGCTACGGGAAACTGGAACCTAACTTGGCACTTTCTCCCACTTATTCTATCCCCCATTTTTCTGATTTACTAAATTTAGGAATACTTTGAAAATTCCCATGCAATACCATATCGCCACTTACGGTTGCCAGATGAACGAGTACGATTCGCTTCTCATCGCAAAGATGATGGAAAGCGAGGGCTGTACGGCAACTGATGACCCGGCCCAAGCGGATTTTCTGATTTTTAATACATGCTCGATTCGCGAAAAAGCAGAGGAAACCGCCATTGCACGCATTTCAAAAATGAAGTGCTACAAAGAAGCCAATCCGAATGTGCGCATCGTGGTAGTGGGCTGCATGGCGAAAAATCTGGGCGAATCGCTGATGAAAAAACGCCGCATCATTGATTTTGTCATCGGCCCCGATCAATACAATAAAATTCCAGAAATTCTATTCTCGCGGCCAGTGATACCTACCAAAGGGAATCGCAAGTACCGGGTATTGACAGATTTTGACAGCGAAGAAAATTACTTAGGACAAAGTGCAAAATTACTTTCCCCATTTTCTACCCACGTCACCATTCAGCGCGGCTGCAACAAACATTGCAGTTACTGTATTGTTCCCTATGTGCGCGGCCCCGAAAAATACCGCGAAACCGCGGATGTTCTTCGCGAAATAAAAGAAGCGGCGGACAAAGGCGTTTCTGAGATTACTCTTTTGGGACAAACCGTCAACGCTTACAAAAGCGGCAACGATACCTTCGCCACTCTTTTGAACAAAGTTTCTGAAATTTCGGGGATTCAACGCATCCGCTTTGTCAGCCCCCATCCCAAACATTACACCCCGGATCTGATTGAAGTGCTTTTGGGAAATGCGAAAGTGGCTACAAGTGCCCACATTCCGCTCCAGAGCGGTAGCGACGCCATGCTCAAGAAAATGCGGCGCCAGCACACCGTCGATGATTTTCTGCGTATCGTTGAAAAATTGCGCGGTGCCAATCCTCTTTATGGCCTTTCTACCGATATCATCAGTGGCTTTGTAGGCGAAACTGAAGCCGATTTTGAGAAAACGCTGGAAATGGTTCGAGAAATCCAATTTGATTCCGCTTTTATGTTCATCTACAGCCCCCGCGAGGGCACGGAATCCGCAAAAGAACAGGAATTTCTCTCCGCCGAACAAAAATGGGAACGTCAGGCGCGACTCGTGGAACTTCAAAACGAAATTACACTTCAACGCAACCAATTGATGCTCGGACGCAATGAAGAAATTCTAGTGGAACGCCCTTCTTCTAAAAATCCAGAAGAATGGGTAGGAAAAACGAACAATTTCAAGAAAGTGGTTTTTAAACCTGTGGGTGAAATTCACCCAGGTGATTATCTTGTCTGTAACATCGATGATATGCGCGGATGGACACTCCGCGGCACACCGATAGCTCAATAAGGAGATATCTCTTGTTTTTTACTCTCATCTTTGCACTCACCACAATGACATCCTCTTCGGTCCAAACCGCGGCACCGGCATTGGAATACGCCCCAACCTTGGCTTCTGCTCAAAAAGCATACGTCGCTGGCGATTGGAAACTCGCCACCTCTTCTTTTAATGCCGTATGCCCCACGCTTCCCGAAAATGAGCGTGCCGAATGCGCTCTCTGGGGAATTCTCGCACTTTCTCAAACCGGAAATTCGGCTGATTTCACCCATGCCGCGCTGAGACTCGATAGTCTCATTCAGGCAAGTTCTCCGAAAACGCGGGTCTATTCCGATCTTTACATGACTAAAGCCCAATTTGAGCTTTACCTCGGCAAAAATGACAAGGCCTTTGCAAGCTGGAAACAGGCCTATGAAGCGGCAGAACCTCACCAATATGCGGTACTTTCACAAGTGTGCGAGAGCATACAAAAAAATTACACCAACGAAGAAGTCTCTGAATACTGCGGCAAAGTAAAAAAAGCGCAAACAACTAGCACAGCAAGTGCTTCGTCTTCTAGTGCTTCTGTAATTGCCATTACGAAAGAGGCATCATCCTCTAGTGTTTCTTCCGAATCCTTAGAACCCACAAAGAGCGGGTGGGTTATTCAGCTCGGTGCTTTTAGCCTACATGAAAGTGCTCAAATCATGGTAGACAATTTCAAGAAACGCAATATTTCGGTACGTATCGCAGAAAAAATAGCATCAGGAAAAACACTTTACCTCGTTCAGACCCCCCTCTTTCCAACTCGTGAAGCGGCAGTGGACTATGGAGCCCGCACTTTCGCCCCCCTCAATTTGGATTTTATTCCTGTAAAAATTCCTTAATTCTCTATTTCCCCGTTTAAATTTGCGGAAACAGTTCTATATTTGGTTTACCCCTTAGCCGGGGTGGTGAAATTGGTAGACGCGCTGGACTCAAAATCCAGTATAGGTAACTATGTGAGGGTTCGATTCCCTCCCCCGGCATATAGAATCAAAACGCACGAGGTCGTAATGACTAACTGGTTTAAGACAATTTTTGCACTGATTTTAATGTGCACGTTTTCTTTTGCCCAAGATGATTTCGGCTTCGAGTCATCTAGTGGTGATTCGTCTTCTGCCAAAGAGACCAGTGCCCGCTCCAGCTATAATTCAGATTCTGAAAATTCTAAAATAAATTCCGATGCCTCTGCCAGTGAAACCGAGAGTAACACGGTGGGTTCTGCCACCGCCACTTCTGATCCATGGGAAGGTTTTCGTTACGAAGATGCCGGTTTAACGCAGTGGGAATTTCAGCAAGCTAAAGAGTCGGGGATGTCCCGCGAAATGTTGACTCGCCTTGTGGAACTGGGAGTGCGTCCTTCTGAATATATTCAAAAGCCTTGGGAGCGTTTGGGCGTTACCGAAGAAGCTTGGCTCAAAGAACGTGAACAAGGTTTGGAAGATTCTGACATTGACAGATCCTATCGCAACCGCAACATCAATCAAGATTTAACTTATTGGTCTATTCTAATTCCTTCCCTTTATCAGTGGAAAACGAATGAAACCATTACCGCCGTTTGGATTGACGCTCTTTGGGTTGTCGGTGTCGGTGGACTCGCTTATTTCGTAGCCACGTCTGATGAGAATGAAGATATTTGGCAGTACTGGTTGATTCCTATTCTGGGGGCGCACGTTTGGTCTTTTGCAGACGCGTTCTTTGGTACCCAATGGGAAAATAATCCTGATGCAAATCGATTTAGTTTAGGGATCGGTCCTTCATTGAACCGCGGTGTTGCGGGTCTCTTGCAGATGCGATTCTAATTTTAGAACAATGCAAATAGAACTTCTCAAGTGTAAAATTCATCGTGCAACCGTTACGGACGCCGATCTGAATTACGAGGGTTCCATCACGATTGATCGGGCCCTAATGGATGCTGCTGGCATTTTTCCCTATGAAAAAGTAGGGATACTCAATGTGAATAACGGAGCTCGTTTCGATACTTATGTCATCGAAGGGATTGCTCATTCGGGAACCATTTGTTTGAATGGTGCTGCCGCTCGCATGGTTCAAAAAGGCGATCTGATTATTATCGTCTCTTATACTGCGATGACCCCTGATGAAGCCAAAAATTGGAAGCCGACAGTGATTCGTGTCGACGCTCAAAATAAAGCCGTTTAAGCCGTTCTGAATTCTCTATTTTTCGAAAAATTTATACGATTCTTAACTATACTATTTTTAACGCTAAGGGGTTCATCTATGCCTAGAAGTTCTTCTTTG
>MNYL01000005.1 GCA_001873075.1 Fibrobacteres bacterium CG2_30_45_31
CCCCCACCATCGGTGGCGACCCTATGATCAAGGGCCTTTTTGATGAGGTTATGTTCTTTACAGGAACACAAGATACCACTTGGATGCAGCTCCTATACCAGCTTCAGCGCCCCGATCAAGTAGAATGGAGTAAAGACAGTTTATAATAGCGATCAGAGGGCGTGTTTGAGCTGCCAAGCTTCAAATTTGGACACAACATTCTGCACTTCTTCAAGTGGAAGAACCTCTTCTTCTTTTTGAAAAAAAGAAAAGAAAGCATTTTCGTTGAAGATCCTGTATTCCGGTTCAGGGTCGGAAATTCCCAGATCAGCATCTAAATTTTCTACATAACAACCAATAACAATAGACGTTTTACGGATCCCATAATTTTTTCCCATGGCCATTTCTATATGTTCACGAAAGCATTGGGAATGACAGTCCATTTGACGTAGCAGACTATCATACAAGCGACCATTAAAGAAAAGAACCCCACGACGGAAAACAAGTTTATGACCATGATTGTGATTATAAATTTTCATGGTGATCGTAAAAATTCCACGCGTACTTATAATTAAGTGATCAATGATAGAACCATCTACAAAAATATTATGGTAAACATGAGTCGATTCATTTTGCAGAAGATCGAGTCTATTCATCACTCGCTGAGCGAATTCTACTTGTTGGGTTGAACCCGAAATGAAACAACTTTTGTTGCGATAACAGCAAATAGCCCGTAAAACCAATAGAACAGTAACAATCGACCAAAGAACGACAAAAGCCACATTAGGCCAGGAACGGTCGATAAATTCGATCCAGAACCAAACAGCGGACAAAAAGAACGCGAGAGGCATCAATAGATCCAAAAATAGATCCACTTTCATACGTCTGATTTTCTGGACTAAAGACGTCCCTTGCTCACGGGTACGAACGGCACGAACCATTACTGCTCCTTCACCTGGAAATGTTCTATTAATATATACTCATCTCTCCCATTTCTATTCTATTTTTATCACCATGAATACTTCCCAATTGAGCACCACTTCTTACAACATAATCCTTAGAATGCAACAGCAAGAGATGGATAGTTCTGCAATTTATACAAGAATCGCACAGCGCACTATCGGTAATAATCAGAAAATCTTACTCCAACTTGCCTACGATGAAACGAAACATGCCGCTGTGTGGGCAAGTTATACCAGCAAAAGTCTAAAGCCGAATAGGCTGCGAGTCTTTTGGATCTCGTTGTTGACTCAACTTCTGGGATTTACGTTTATGGTGAAGTACTTGGAAAAAGGCGAAACCAATGATATTGCAATTTATACGAAATTAGAATCGGAAGTCCCTGCCGCAGCCCAAATACTTTCCGATGAAGTGGAACATGAAAAAATCCTCATGGGAATGCTTGATGAAGAGCGACTCAAATATGTAGGCGCCATGGTGCTTGGCATGAACGACGCGTTGGTGGAACTCACAGGAGCGCTTGCCGGGTTCACCTTTGCCATGCAAAATACACGAATTGTCGCTCTCGCAGGACTCATTACAGGAATTTCAGCAACGCTTTCCATGACAGCATCCTCTTATTTGTCCTCTAAAGCAGATGGCAATGCAGATGCTCTCAAATCGTCGCTTTACACGGGTGTCATGTACCTTGTGACGGTGGCTCTCATGGTCACGCCTTATTTTATTTTTCCCAATGACATGGCCATTCCGGCTCTTGGATGTATGTTCGCAATCGTGGTTGCCATTATTTTCGCATTTAACTTTTACATCTCCGTGGCAAAAGATCTATCGTTTAAGCAACGCTTCACGGAAATGCTCGTTCTGTGCATTATCGTAACAGGAGTCTCTTTCGCCATCGGTTCAATATTCAAATCCGTTTTGGGAATAAATATCGGTTAATAAGCTTGATCTTTATTTAAAGAACCCTATAAAACAGAGATGCTTCCCTTTGACAAGCGTTCCCAAATGTAATAAGACTCCAAAATTGTAAGAAATCGGGCTCTTATTCGTATAAACTTAAATATGTGGACCTCGCTAAATATTATATTTTACTCCATTTTTGAGCCTTTAGGAGATCTTTATGATGGCACTTTTTCCAGTTCTGTTTGTGATCGGCTATGCTATGATCGCGCTAGAACATCCGCTCAAAATCAATAAATCCGCCTCGGCACTGGTGCTTGGATCGTTTTTGTGGTTATTGTGGTTTATCGTTTCCGGCGATACTGCCGCAGCTTCAAGCGAATTATCCAAATCTCTGGAAAGTGTGTCATCCATTATATTTTTCTTGATGGGTGCTATGGCAATTGTCGCTGTGGTGGATTCCTATGATGGCTTTAGTATAATCACATCGCGCATTAAAACCAATAATTTGCGCACGCTGTTGTGGATCATATCCTGGATTACTTTCTTTATGTCGGCAGTTCTTGATAACATGACAACGGCGATTGTGATGGTGACATTAACTCGTAAGCTTCTGTCCAAACCGAAAGATCGCAAATTTTTTGCCGGTATGATTATTGTCGCTGCGAATGCGGGTGGTGCAGCATCTCCCATTGGGGACGTGACAACGACCATGCTCTGGATTGGCGGCCAAATTTCGGCCCTGGGAATCTTGGAGCGCGTGGGCATTGCTAGTATTCTGAATTTGCTTGTACCTCTTTTATTTGTCACTCGAATATTGAAAGGCCCTGTACGTTCTATTGCTGAACAGAAAGAATTGGAGCGGAAAAAAGCTTCTCACTGGGATCGGAATTTAGTTTTTATCAGTGGTATCGGCGGACTTGTCTTAGTACCTATCTATCGCACCGTATTTGGCATTCCTCCTTATGTAGGGATGCTTCTTTCTCTCGGTTTCCTGTGGTTCCTTACTGAAATTCTTCTCCGCAAAAAAGACAATGAGACCGTTAAACAATTCGGCATTTCAAGTCTTCTCACCAAAGTGGATCTTCCCAGTATTCTATTTTTTACAGGCATTCTTTTTGCGGTCGGCGTGCTGGAAGCGAATGGACAATTGGGAGCCCTTGCTAATATGTTGCAACAAAAAATAGGGAATCTCCAAATTATTGTGATGGCAATTGGGGTACTGAGTTCTGTGGTGGATAACGTTCCGCTGGTGGCCGCCACTATGGGTATGTACCCATTATCCACCTACCCTATGGATTCTCTATTGTGGGAATTTACAGCCTATTGCGCAGGTACTGGTGGTAGTATTTTGATCATCGGTTCTGCCGCAGGGGTTGCCACCATGGGCATCGAAAAAATATCCTTCGGTTGGTATCTTCGCTGGATCGCCCCCTTTGCGTTGCTCGGTTTCCTTGCTGGTGCTGGCGCATACCTTTTACTTCGCGCTTTTGCATAAGAACAAAAAGTTCCCCCTCAAAAAAAAAGACCGGTCTCCTCGAGATCGGTCTTTTATATTGTTTCAATTTTGGTTTATTTCAGAGTCCAGGTAGTGCCTTGCGGACTATCCTTAATGACTATACCCTTATCTGCAAGAACATCGCGAATACGGTCACTTTCGGCCCAGTTCTTCGCTTTACGAGCTTCGGTACGCTGGACAATCAAGGATTCAATTTCGGCGGTATCCATCCCTGCAGCCTTTTTCTCATAGTCTTCGCGGGGAATATCCAGACGAAGTCCGAGTACCTTATCAAAATCAGAGACAAGCGCCGATTTTTCACTTTCAACAAGATCCGCTCTGAGAACGTTGTTAAAAATACCGAGAGCTTTGGGCATATTCAAGTCGTCACCGATAGCATCCTTGAACTGAGCCTGCCAATCGAGCGCCTCTTTGGATTTGATTTCCCCGGCTTTCCCGATAAGAAGGTCGGTCTTTTTGTGCAAGGATTTGAGCGATTCTTTAGCGCTTTCAAGGGCTTCCCAAGTGAAATTCAGATAGTTGCGATAGTGGCTCGTGAGAGCGAATAAGCGGTAGTCCAGCGGATTAAATCCTTTTTCGCGCAAAAGATCCACAGTCAAAAATTCACCGGAGCTCTTGCTCATTTTACTGTCCGAAGCCCCCATGCGGAGAAACTCGCCGTGCATCCAAAAACGGGAGAACGGCTTGCCTGTAGCGCATTCACTTTGTGCTATTTCATTGGTGTGATGCACCCGAATGTGGTCGGAACCGCCACAGTGAATATCCAGCGTAGGACCCAAGTGATGCATGGCCATGGCCGAGCATTCGATGTGCCAGCCGGGGAACCCAACGCCCCAGGGGCTATCCCATTCCATCGCGCGTTTCTTATCGGTAGGGCTGAATTTCCACAACGCAAAATCCGTGGCAGAGTGCTTTTCACCCATGTCGATACGGGAGCCTTTTTGCAAATTTTCCACATCCAGATGCGCAAAGTCCGCATAACGCGGAAATTTGAGACTGTCAAAGTAAATACCATCCGAAGTGCGGTACGTGAAACCTTTTGCTTCGAGTGTTTTCACAAGATCAATCTGCTCGGCGATATGATCCGTGGCGCGGCACCACAAGGTAGGCTCTTCAATATTCAGAAGGTGCCAATCCTGCATAAAGGCTTTCGTGTAAAAATCGGCGACTTCCCATACCGTTTTACCCGTACGCGCAGCACCTTTTTCCATTTTATCTTCGCCTTCATCTTCATCACTCGTCAAATGACCCACATCCGTAATGTTCACGATGTGCTTGAGTTTATAGCCATAATATTCGAGAGTGCGGCGGAGCGCATCTTCAAAAAGGTAAGTGCGCAAATTACCAATATGGGCGAAATGGTAAACAGTGGGCCCGCAGCAATAAATGCGGACCGTATCTTCGCCTTCAGGGAGTGTAAACAGTTCCTTGCGGCGACTAGCGGTATTATAAAAAGATAAAGACATAGTGTAAATTTAGAAATGTCACAGAAACTTGAGAACGAAAATCACTTTCCCCAAGTTCTATTTCCGTTTCGCAATGTAGATTAAGGCTATGATTCGCTGTTCTTTCGCTTTTTTACTGCTAAATGCAACTCTCGCCCTTGCCCACCCGCATATTTTTATGGATGCTGAAGCAAATCTGGTCTTTAATGAGAAAGGCTTTGAAGGCGTTCAAAATCATTGGGTCTTTGACGAATTGTATAGCAAAGCCATGTTGGAGAGCGTGGATAAAGACAAAGACGGCAAACTCAACTCCGAAGAAACCAAAGCACTTCAAAAAATTATTTTACCTCCTATTCTAAAATTCAGTTATTACAATTATTTAGCTTTAGGATCAAAATTTGTCCCCCCTTCGCAAATAGCTGATTTTACAGCCTCTTTCAAAC
>MNYL01000101.1 GCA_001873075.1 Fibrobacteres bacterium CG2_30_45_31
TTGCATTTTCCCCTTGATCCGTGCGGGGGCACTTATGCAGGAATCTGCCGAAGAGCGCAAAAAGCAAACGGAAGAGGAACGTCGCCTGTTTTATGTCGGCTGCACCCGGGCTAAAAAGCAATTATCCCTGTATCATGCGGAACGTCGTTTCTGGCAGGGGTCCATTCAGAATTTCCCGCCCTCCCGATTTTTGGAGGAACTAGATCCCCTGACCACCTCTGTGGAAGGACTTGAGGACTTTTCGGTATTGGCTCCTCTATCGAGCCCAAGTCGGAGCTTTGACAATTTCCGCAAACCTCAGACTTTTGCTCCCCGTGATTTTGTTCAAAAAAGTAATACTCGTCACGTTGTTTACAAAAATGCAAAGTCGGAACCAAAACCGGAGTCTCAGGGACCTCGTATTGTTTATGACGAATACAGTGAAAATCCATTTCATCCAGGCGTTAAGGTTCGTCACGGGCGCTTTGGGTCGGGTGTTTTGCTGAGTTGTTCGGGATCGGGTGAGGATGCTCGTGTGGAGGTTCGATTTGGCGATGGAACGGTGCGCAAGTTGGTGTTGAAATTTGCGAGTTTGGAAATTGTTGGGTGAAGCCGCGATGTCGGGTCTTTTTTATCTTTTAATGAAACCGATGGAGATTCCCTATGCTTGAGCGTGAAGATATCTTGAAACTTGCGAAATTATCGCGGTTAAAAATTGCGGATGCAGATATGGAGTCCATTTCCGGTCACTTGGGAAAAATGCTCCAACACATGGATGCCCTTCGTGCTTTGGATCTTTCTCAAGTGGAACCGATGACGGGCGTTGAAGAGGGGATTACTGTTTTGCGTGAAGATATTCCGCAATCCTCCTTCACGCATGAACAGGCTTTTGCCAATGCTCCTTCTGTAGAAAATGGACATTTTGTCATCCCCAAGGTCATCGGCGGTTAGCGCCGGTAGCGTATGAACTCGGTCCATTGTATCGTTCCCGCGCGCCTAGGCTCCTCCCGTTTTCCGGGGAAGCCGCTGGTTCTTATCCGAGGCCGCGAAATGATTCTCCGGACTTTGGATAGAGCTCGTGATGCCGGTTGTTTTGATCGCATTGTTTGCGCTACCGATTCTTTGAAAATTGCCTCTTTAGTCGAAAAATCCGGCTACGAAGCTGTGATGACCGGGGTTTGTGCGACAGGCTCGGATCGAGTCTATGAAGCCTCTCAAAAATTGGATTTGGATTTAGTTGTCAATCTTCAGGGCGATGAACCTGTGGCTGATCTGGGTATGCTTCGTGATGTAAAAAATGCTCTCGTGGCGGAGCCGGAAGCCTGGGTCACAGCTTCTTGCTATTTATCCCCCGAGGATTATCAGACAGCGTCTATTGTGAAGGTAAAAGCGGAGGATGGCTATGCGGTCGCTTTTTCTCGGTCCCTTCCAGAAACTGCCACAGGTTGGCAGACTCATCGTGGTGTGTACGCGTATTCCAGGAAGGCGCGTGAGGAATTTCATGGGCTTTCTCAAACTGAGGAAGAAATGAAAAATTCCTTAGAACAGTTACGCATTTTGGGGCGTCGCCCCATTCGAGTGGTTTATAGTAACGCAGTTTCTTTGTCGGTAGATATTCCTTCCGATGTGGAAAAGGTGGAGTGTTTGGTTCAGTAAAAATGATGGAAATAAAATGAAACAACTAGACGAATATAACGGAAAAACAAAATTTATCATCGTTACAGGCGGTGTGATCTCCGGTCTTGGAAAAGGTGTCGCAGCGGCATCCATCGGGGCTTTGCTTTCTGGAAAATTGAAAGTAGTTCCTGTCAAGTGTGATGGCTATTTGAATACCGATCCAGGAACCATGAATCCTACCGAGCACGGTGAAGTTTATGTGCTCGATGACGGTGGTGAAGTGGATATGGACTTTGGCCATTATGAACGCTTTCTGAATGTGGTGGCGCGTTCCGAATGGAGCCTCACCATGGGACGCGTTTTTAAACTCATTCTTGAAAAGGAACGCCGTGGGGATTATCTGGGGCATACTGTTCAGTTTATCCCTCATGTCACCAATGTGATCAAAGAGCATTTGTATCGTGTGGCGACCAAAGAAAAAGCGGATGTGCTGCTTGTGGAAATTGGTGGCACCGTGGGTGATTTGGAAAATCAATTTTTTATTGAAGCCGCCCGTCAGCTTTCTCATGAAGTGGGTCAGGAAAATTGCATGTTTGTCCACTTGACTTATGTGCCAATTCCAAACGGCGTGAATGAGCAGAAGTCCAAGCCGACGCAAATGTCTGTACGGGATTTGAATGAGAAAGGAATTTATCCTGAAATTCTGATTGGTCGTTGCGAAGAATATATCAAGCCGCATATCAAAGAAAAGATTGGTCTTTTTTGTAACCTGCCCGCCTCTCATGTTATTTCTGGCGTGGATGTAAAACATGTATACGAAGTCCCTCTTGTATACGAAGCGGAAGGCGTTCCGGAAATTCTTTTGAAGCGTCTCCAGATTTATGCTCCACCGAAACTAGATGTTTGGAAAAAACTGGTGGAGACACTCAAACGCAATCAGGTAAACCCTCGCAAGACTTTGACGATTGCTATTTGCGGAAAGTACACGACGCTGGAAGACTCTTATGCGAGTGTCGTAGAAGCTCTGAACCATGCTTCGGCCCATCTGGATCTTCGCGTTGAAATCAAGTGGGTGGATACGGAAAAGGTGGAAAATAACACGGATGCCGTTGCAAAGTCTCTTCATGGAGTGGATGCGGTCATTGTTCCTGGTGGTTTTGGGAGCCGTGGTATTGAAGGCAAAATTCAACTGATCCAGTATGTCCGTGAAAAGAAGATTCCATTCCTCGGCATCTGTTATGGTATGCAGTTAGCTGTCGTGGAATTTGCGCGTAACGTTTGTGGCATGAAGGGCGCGAATACTACAGAAGTGGAATCGGAAACCTTTAAGGTGGAAACACCTGTGATCGCTTACCTTCCTGGACAGGAATCTATCAAGGAAATGGGTGCTACCATGCGTCTTGGCGGTCATGATGTGCTGATTCGTGAAGGGTCTCGCGCGGAACAGATTTACAAGTCTCGCCAGATTCGCGAACGTTTCCGTCACCGCTATGAGGTGAACCCAGAATTTGTGAAGAGCCTTGAAAAAGGCGGCATCATCTTCTCGGGTAGGGCTGCAAATGAAAACATTATGCAGATCATGGAACTTTCCGATCACCCCTACTTTCTGGCCTGCCAGTTTCATCCTGAACTGAAGTCCTCTTTAATACATCCGGCTCCGCTATTCTTAGAATTGCTGAGGGCCGCTGATGAACGCTCCTGAGAAAAAAGTTCTCTTCCTCGCTCTGTTCCTTTTGGGAACAGGGTGGCTTGTACGCCTTTCTCCTTGGAATCCAATTCCTTCCATTGAATCTTTCTCCTATTCTGAGGAGGCTCCTGTTGTGGAGCCTTGGCCCCAAAGTGATGTTAAGGAAGGGGACTCTCCAAGGGTTTTAAAAACAAAAAAAACAAGCAAAAAAGTTCAGTTTCCTATAGCTATTAATCGGGCGTCTTCAGAAGAGCTTTGTGCTCTCAAAGGGGTGGGTCCTAAACTTGCGGATAGGATCATTGCACACCGAAACACGGTTGGCCCCTTTAAAAGTGCTGCAGATTTAAGAAAAGTATCTGGAATAGGTGATAAAAAATCGAAAACTATTCTTCCCTTTATTATTTTTGATTAATTTTATAGTTAATTGAACCTAAGTCGTTGTAAATATGAATGATACAAAGTTACATCTTGGTATCGAAGCGGGTGATGTTCTTCTCAAAGTAGCCCTTTATGATCCCTCTGAAAAGAAGATCTTGAAGGCTGCGACTTTAGAGACAGGGACAAGCCCTCTCGATGATGTGCCCTCTTTTGAAGCTGCGTTGCAAGGATGGCTTGCAGAAGATGAAAGTATCGAGCTCGGTACGGTCTCCTTGACTGTATCTTCTTTTAGATCTATTGTGCGCCAAGTTTTTGTACCCCCTGAAGCGACTGACATTTCTGATTACCTTCGTTGGTATTTACGATCAATCATTAACACAGACGTAGACTCCTATTTCTTGGATTTTCAGATCCTGAATGGGGATGCCAAGTTTGGTCATACTGTGTTACTCATCGCGATGCGTCGGGTATGGGTAGATGCCATTCGTAAGGGCTTTCGCAATAAAAGAATTGCGCCTAAGATTTTAGAGGTGGATGTTATTTCCATTCTCAACCTTTTAGAAGTTGGTTTTGATCTCTCGTCTGAATTACAGTGTGTAATCAAAGCAGATGTTTCTGGTGTAATGCTTATGTGGGCTTCCGCCAAAAACTTGCAAGCACTTCGCTGTTGCTCCACTCTTGAGTTAGTCGGAAAATCGCGTGAAGAGGCTTATGCACAGTTGGCGAATTCTATTGTGGAACAGATACATCTTGCCGCAGAAGTGAATGGGGCTTCGACCACACATATTCGTCTTTGCGGCGAACTGGCATCCGATATTTTGTTTGTAGAAAGCCTTCGTTCTGTGGCTTCTAATTATACGCTTTCTCTGATGGATTCTTTTTCAAATATACGACTTCCTGTAGATGAGCAAAGTGTGAGTCACATTTTGTCTTGTGCAGGGGCTATAGGTGTTGCTTTGCGTGGGGGGAACGAATGATTCGTATGAACCTAATTGAATCCGCTAATCGTGCAAATAGTTTCGGAAGTAGCGCCCCAGTAAATTTTGCATCGGTGGATGTGACCTCCAGAAGATCAAAGCAACGTGTGGCCTTGTCCATTGTACTTGTTGTGGTACTTGGTTTTGTGGGGATGATTTCTTTCTTTGTGGTGGCGGGTCTTCCCAAACCATTAGAAGGGGTCATTCCTGTTCCTATTCTTTCTGCTCTTGGTGTAGAAGATCCGAGCAGGGAAGGTCTATCTACTGATTTTGCCGCAGCGCGTACCACATCTGCTGGTGGTTCCATTGAAAGTCAACACGCTGCGGATGCTGCTGCCGCTCTCCTTGCCGCAGCGGGATCTCAGATTCCTCTGGAACGTGTCGCGAGTGATGTGCGGCCAGAGCAATTTATAAAGGAATCCAAACGCGATGGTTATGCGTCTTTCCTTCCTTTGGAACAAGTCGCTTATCAAAAAGCGATGGCTTCTCAAATCCTTGTCTTTATCAATGCGGTCACTCCGGATAACGTGAGCTTTGCCGATTTGATTTATCAAGCTCCGAATTTCTACTACATCCACGGTGTTGCAGAAAATCCATTGCTTCAGAGAGGATACTTGGAACGCCTGCGTCTTGCGAGTGCAAAGTTCAAAACGCCTCCGCTCCCCGAGAATGCTCCAGCAACGGATATCACCGCTTATGGAGAAATGACGGCACCACGTCTCGATCCGAATACAGT
>MNYL01000071.1 GCA_001873075.1 Fibrobacteres bacterium CG2_30_45_31
TTGGTTTCTTCCGAATAGGCCACTATAGGAAGCGCTGCAAAACGCTGAAAATCAGATTTTTTTTTGGCGGAATCCAACACGTCTGCATAGGTTTCTAAAGAAAGTAATAAAAGAACAAACCAGAAATTATGAAATGGCATTCAAATCCTCAACGGCAATGGTTGACGCAAAATCACGCACCCAATCAGGATCTCCATTGAGGCAAGGGACACGATCAAATCGAACTCCACCCGCTTTTAAAAAAATCGATTTAGCTTCCACGTCGATCTCATACAACGTTTCCAAATTATCGACAGTAAACGCCGGACAAGCGACTAACACGCGCGCTTGTTTTTTTCCCAAATTCTTTAGCACCTCAAATGTTGAAGGCCCTAACCATTTTGCAAAACCAAATTTGCTCTGGTAAGTGACAATGGGAGAAATGCCAAGAGCCTTTCCAATCCTATCAGAACTCATTTCGCAATCCTTTTGATAGGAATCCCCGGCAAGTATTCTCTTTTCTTGTATTCCATGCCAGGAAAGGAGCAGGTGGGTGTGATTATCCCAGCATTTCTGAATCGAACGCACAACGCTTTGTACCCAAGCCGGACGATCCCAAAAGCCCTCTAAATATTCGACATGGAATTGAGCGCTCGCCCCCACAATAGTCTGAACCTGATCCCGCACGGCACCGGTAGTCACATCAGAACGCTGCGGATACAATGGAATTACACGGATGTGTCTTGCCCCTTGTGATGCCAGCGTATTCAAAGCTTCCGCAATCGAAGGTTTACACCCATGTTGAAAGGCATAGGCCACAGGGAACTGGTTTTTGAGATGCTCAGCAACGCCCTCTGCAAAAGCGCGGGTATGCGTCAATAATGGCATTTCTTCAACGCGGCATTGCGTAAGCATTTCTTGATACTTCGCGGCACTTGCACGGCAACGCAGGGGCGCAATGACATGACGTAACAGAGGCTGCCAAAAAAAGGGAGGGTTCCCCAATGTATGTGGATCTCCTAAAAACGACAAGAGATATTCTTTTACAGCGTCTGGTGTAGCGGCTTCAGGAGCCCCCAACTGCACAAGTAAAATTCCATTGTAAGCATTCACCATTTTTCATCCCACAAAACGCAAAGATTTGCTCTCTATATTAGAAAATTCACTCCGATCTTTAGGAAGGAAGTTACGCTGTCCGCTTACAAGTGGTTATATTTTGTCGCGGAGCTTGGTCCCAATAGGAGCATTCATGACAATCACAGAACGTATCAGCAAATTGATGAATATTCTTACTCAAGGTCTTATGGATCGGGAAGATTTGGTGCGGCTTGGATTCTTATCCATTATTGCCGAACAGCCGATCTATCTTTACGGTCGTTCCGGATCTGGGAAAAAAATCATTATTGATCGTCTCATTAAAGCGTTCCGTGCACCGAAAGTGCAGCAATTTGGAAGACGCAATCATCAAGTTACTGAAAAAAGTGAACCCTACAGCATCACCATCTACAATAGCTTCGATGGCTCCAATCCATCTATGGCAAATTCAGTGCAAATTATTATGGAAGAACGCCTGACACGTGCGCTTATTCTTTCTGGGCATCAGCGCCCCGATGTCGCCTTAAACGAAGCGGGCATTGCTGACTGCATTCATTTAGTACTTTCCATTCCAGATACTATTTCTGCGGAAGCCTTGCTGTATCTTCTCAAAGAGCAAGGCGATCTCAGCCAAATCACGGTTCCACAGGAGCTGATGGTTTCCACAGATGAATGGAACGCGTGGCTAAAAGACATCCAAGAGGTGCAAATTTCAGAGGACACCTTTGACATTATTTCGGCTATTGCCACTGAAAGCGAAAAAAATAATATTTACATCTCTGCAAAACGGTGGAGAGGAATCGCACGTATTATTAAAGCCGCCGCATTTTTCTCTGGGCGTAAGGAAACTGGCATCACCGATACGCTTTTCTTAGGCTCAAATATTTGGGGCAAACGAATTAACAATGAATCGCTCCTCAATGGATTCCACAAAGGTCTTAACACTTACCTTGCAAATCACGCTCCAAATATCAATGATTTGGAAGCTCAATTACTGCAGCTACAACAAAATGCAGAGAAAGCAATCAATGCTTCCAATGATGTGTTCAGAACTATTTCCTTCAACAATATGGACTGCATTCGTTATACAATTACGGTCGCAGGTGAAGCAATCACCCTTTATGCTCCTGTGGAAAAAATAGGAACCCGTGAAGATTTTCACCCCTTTAACGAGCTTCGCCACGAAGAAACTCGTGTGAAGTGTAATTATATGGGTAGCAGTATTTGCCTTATCGCTATTGACTCCCAGGCAAAACGCACGGGAATGCGAGCCTCTACCAATACCACTGCGGGTACGATGACTGGGAAAAAATCATTTGAAGAATTTGCGAAACTTCCCACAGAGGTGATCCGCACAAATGATCCAGAAAAAATAAGACAAAATAGAGATGCCATTAGCAACTTAAAACAAATGATTTTAAGTGCTATTGAAACGAATGCTAAAGCGTTGATGGCTCTCAAAACCCTTTACACAGAACAAAAGAAACATCAGGATGATCCATTTTTGAATAAATCGACTTACCAATGTTTTATGGAAGATCTCGCCCGTCAGTTCAAAAAGGTGAGCGAAAATGTTCAAGCCTTACAAGCCCTTCAAGAAGTATTTTTGCAAAAAACAACGAATGAGTCAAATACTTAACTATCGGGCCCTATAGGATTTTTCAGATTACGAAAACGTTGTTAGTATTGGAAAAATAAGAGAACGAAATATGAAAAAAATAATCTGGATGGTGGTACTTTCACTTGCCCTGATTTTGGTGGCTTGCAACGAGTCTTCTTCTTCTGCGTCTAGTTCTAGTGCGATGAAGAATGCAATTCCTGAATACACAGGCGCAGGTTCAGTGACCGTTGATGCGGATGATGATTGGACGTATAATGCCTCTTATGGGGGTGTTCCTCAAGACGATTTTGCGGCCTATTTAGGGCAAATAAAGGCTTCTGGTTGGAAACTTGATGAAAATTATTCAGTTCAAGGGCTTACTTATTCGTATGTGTTTTATAAGGATGAAAGTACGTTATATTTTAGCGTGATGTATTATATCAGTTCAAGTACAATGGAAATAGAAGTTTATGACGAAGCGGATTGGTAAATCAGTTCTTTTTGCGGGTCAGATCATTTCGTTGTAGACTTTTTCCACGTCCTCATAGTTGAGTGGGCTAAAGTTTCCGAGCTCGTGGGGACGCGTCATCTTTATCTTTTTTGTCATCACTGAAATATCTTCTTTTCGAAAACTGGGGAGTTCTCTCAGTTTTGAAGGAAGTCCTAACTGTATCCAGAAATCGGAAAGTGCTTGAATGCCTTCGAGGGCTGTATCTTGAATATTGAGCTTGTTTGTGGGAGAGCCGAAAACACGTGTTGCGAGTTGAGCGAACCTTGCGGGGTCATGATTTAGTTGGTAACGCATCCACGCGGGATAAACAATGGCAAGTCCTGCGCCGTGAGCGACATCGTATAACGCGCTCAGTTCGTGTTCTAATGCGTGTGCGCCCCAATCTTCTATGCGGCCCAGTCCTAATAAATTCACATGAGCCACAGTTCCTGCCCACATTAAAGTCGCACGCGCTTCATAGTTATTCGGGGTGTCCTTTACCACAAGGGCTGCATCAATAATGGATTTTAAAACCGCTTCGCACATCCTGTCTGTGAGATCGACTCCTTTTTCGTTGGTGAAGTAGCGTTCAAAAATATGAGACATCATATCGGCGACACCGCACGCGGTTTGGTATTGAGGGAGCGAATAAGTGAGTTCCGGATTGAGAATCGAAAATTGGGGACGGAGACATTCGCCAGTGGCGGACCGCTTAAGGAGTGTTTTTTCTTGAGTAATGACTGAATTTCCAGACCCTTCGGAACCTGCGGCAGGAATTGTTAGAATAATGCCAATGGGGAGCGCTTTCTCTGGCATACGGGTGCGTTCATGAAAATCCCAAAAGTCACCGTCATCAAGAGCTCCCGCGGCGATGGATTTCGCAGTGTCAATCACGGAGCCACCACCGATGGCAAGAATAAAATCAATTTTCTCCACTTTACATTTTTCAATGCCCTTGTATACGGGCCCGCTTTTCGGGTTGGGGAGAATCCCTCCGAATTCGAAAACGGCGATAGAGAATTCATGGAGCGATGAACGCACTCGGGTGAGTAAACCGCTTTTTTCTGCAGAATGACCTCCATAAACGAGAAGGACCTTATGCGCCCCCGCTTTTTCTGCCAGGGCTCCAACACGAATTTCTGTATCTTTGCCGAAAATAAAACGAGTGGGGGAGTAGTAATCGAAATTAATCATAATACACCATTTGTTTCTCTTTACTTTGAAAAATGAAATTTTTGAACCTCAGTTTTTTAGAGGTAACAAGAAAATAATATTTGAAATCTTTTATTTATCTGCTTGGTACACCGCAATTTTTTCTCGGAGTTGATGGCCTCGCACTTTACCCAAAAGATCTTCAATATCCTCTAAGGAGGCAGTCAGAAAATCTTCGCGGCTACGGTATTTGGATAGAATTTTTTGACGCGTTGCGTCCCCAACACCGGGAACAGCGAGCCATTGCACTTTGAGATCTTCTTTGCGTTTGCTTCTCTGATAGGTGATCGCAAATCGGTGAGCCTCATCGCGAGCATTTTGTAATAGCTTCAGCGCGGGGCTTGTGCGGTGAAGAACGATAGAGGGCCGGTTATCTGGGAATACTATCTCTTCTAGGCGTTTCGCGAGGCCAATGAGTGGTATGTTTGCATGACCCAGTTGTTGTAAAATAGTGAAAGTCGCATCCACTTGTCCCTTACCACCGTCCACAACTAAAAGATCAGGAAGGGGACTTTTTTCATTTTCTAGGCGTCTAATTCGCCGAGTAAGAACTTCTTGCATGCTCGCAAAATCATCGATGCCTTCGACGGTTTTGATAATGAATTTCCGATATTGAGATTTATCGGGCCTTCCGTTTTTGAACGAAACGAGACTCGCTACCGTATGGGTTCCCGCCAGGTGAGAAATATCCACGCACTCAATGTGAAAGGGAGTTTTCAAAAGGTTCAATTCTTTTTGCAAATCAAAAACACCTTGTTCAATTTCATCGTACTTACGGGCTTCGGCTTGCATTTCTACTAAAAGCATTTCTGCGTTCGCCCGCGCGAGCCGCATAAATCCTACTTTTTCTCCTCGCTGAGGAACTGTAAATATTACTTTGTGCCCCGATTTTTCGGAAAATTCTTCTTCTAATAACGTCTTGTCTTCCTCGGGAAGCGTATTTTCCAAAGCGATTTCGGGCGGGATCATTATGGCTTTTGAATACCAACCAGAAAGCATTTCGCAGAGAATTTCGGTTTCGTCTTGTTCTTCTCTACATTCCAAACAATAATGTCTGCGACCAAAGAACACGCCTTCACGGTATTCCAAAATAACTGCAGTCGCAAAAGTCTTGTTGCGTCGCACAGCGATCACATCCAGCTTGAGTGACGCATCGCTCGCATCTGCTTTC
>MNYL01000217.1 GCA_001873075.1 Fibrobacteres bacterium CG2_30_45_31
AACTTGCATAATCCAGAAACCAGCCATCGTAAAGCTTTTCAAGGTGGTTCGCGTTGGAAAGTCCTAGTGTTTTTTTCTCTTCGTTCATAAAATCTCTATTACAATAGTTCCACGGCTTCGGCGCGGAGATTTGTGACAATGTGTTCCTGGCGGACGGGAGTATTTTTTCCCATGTAGTATTCGAGCATCGTTCCTAAGGATGCATCCGGTGGGGTGACCACGCTTTCCAAACGCATATCTTCACCAATAAATTGACCAAATTCGGAGGGGCTGATTTCGCCGAGGCCTTTGAATCGTGTAATTTCCAAACCCTTTTCTCCCAATCGCGCACTCGCTTTGTCGCGCTCGTCTTCATCGTAACAGTAAACGGTTTCTTTCTTGTTGCGCACACGGAACAAAGGGGTTTGCAAAATATGAAGATGTTTCTGTTCTACTAATTCTGGGAAGAATTGCAAAAAGAAAGTCATTAAAAGTAAGCGGATGTGCATCCCGTCCACATCGGCATCGGTAGCGATGATGACTTTATCGTAGCGGAGTGCATCCATCCCGTTTTCGATATCGAGTGCATGCTGAAGTAAATTGAACTCTTCGTTTTCGTAAACAACTTTCTTGGTTTGTCCAAAACTGTTGAGCGGTTTTCCGCGGAGGCTGAATACAGCCTGAATCTGTACGTTGCGCGCTTTCGTGATAGAACCGGAAGCAGAGTCTCCTTCCGTAATGAAAATCATGGTTTCGCGACTACGTACATCTTTCACATCAGTCAAATGTATTTTGCAATCACGTAATTTTTTGTTGTGGAGATTCGCTTTTTTCGCGCGCTCATTCGCGAGCTTTTTAATGCCTGCGATTTCTTTGCGTTCCCGCTCATTTTGCGCAATGCGATCCACGATGCTTTTTTCCACTTCTGGATTACGGTGCAAATAATTATCAATTTCACTTGCCGTAAAATCCACAATCCAGCTACGGAGTGCGGGTCCGTTCGGTGCTGTGGTCGTGCTTCCTAATTTTGTTTTTGTCTGGGATTCGAACACGGGTTCTTGAATTCGCACAGAAATGGCTCCGATAATGCAGTTGCGCACATCGGCGGGGTCAAATTCTTTTTTGAAATGATCTCGCATGCCTTTCACCACGCCTTCACGGAACGCCGCCTGATGCGTACCCCCCTGTGTCGTGTGCTGACCATTCACGAAACTGTAATAATGCTCCCCGTATTGGTTCCCATGGGTAAAGGCGATCTCAATATCCCGTCCTTTTAGGTGAATGACCTCGTAGCGAATGGTCTCATCGACACGTTTGTTGAGGAGATCCAAAAGGCCATTGGAACTGGAATAGGATTTCCCGTTCATCTCCATGGTAAGGCCCGCATTCAGATAGGCATAATTCCAGATGCGCTCTTCCATGTAAGCGGGGAGGTAACGATAATTTTTGAAAATCTCTGGATCGGGTTCAAAGAAAATCTCGGTACCGTTTTTTTCTGTGGTGGCGCATTCCCCGTATTCTTTGACGAGTTTACCGCGCGAAAATTCTGCTTTCTTGCACTTTCCTTCGCGGTAGCTTTGGACCACGAATTTAATAGAGAGGGCGTTGACGGCTTTAGTACCCACGCCATTCAAACCTACGGATTTTTGGAAGGCTTCAGAATCGTATTTTCCACCCGTATTGATTTTGCTTACGCAATCAATCACTTTACCAAGAGG
Organism: Fibrobacteres bacterium CG2_30_45_31; assembly: GCA_001873075.1. Classification (GTDB taxonomy): domain Bacteria; phylum Fibrobacterota; class Fibrobacteria; order Fibrobacterales; family Fibrobacteraceae; genus UBA1313. Next base: position 1,698 of record MNYL01000217.1, read on the forward strand.
AATGCCGCGGCCAAAATCGCGCACACAGACGGAACGATCTTCAATGTCGATGACCACCTTTTTGCCTGCACCCATTACGAATTCATCAATGGAGTTATCAATAATTTCTTTCACTAGAACATAAATACCATCGTCTGGACTTTGTCCATCGCCCAATTTTCCGATGTACATACCAGGACGGAGCCTGATGTGCTGATGCCACTCAAGTGATTTGATGCTGCTTTCGTCGTATTTATTTGCCATAGTTCTTCACTGTATCAATTACGGATTTAACCATATATCTAGGGACGGTCATTTTTCTGGCCACAAAATATAGACAACCTGTACCCGTTTATTTTGGAAAAATTTAATCGTTTTATTAAAGCCATAGGTACATCGTCTCTAAAATATAGTGCACTAACGTGCAAATATAAAGTTAAAAAAAGAGATTTGCTACTTCAAGTGCGCATAAAGGCTTTTTTCTACCTTGAACCCATGCGTACCAGTTTTTTGCTTCTTCTGTTTTTTTCAGTGAGTCTCTTTGCGGAGAATCTTGTAGATACCACCCAATCGTCTCGGAATTCTGAGAAACAGGCTCTTGTGGAGGAGCTTGCCGTTCGCGATTCGGTAATGGCTGTGCGTGATAGTGCGGCAAAAGCTACGGAAATCGCTCTTCGCACAGAACTTCAGAATGAGCAAAGTCAATGCAAAAATTGGGAACACAGTTGGAATACACTGAAAGAAGACCATGAAAAATGCACGAAGGCTCTCCGCGTCTCCATTGAGGCTCAAATGGAGGGGGCCTCTCAAAAGAAAGACGAATCTCAATATATGACCGTCTCTTCTTTTTTAGCAGGGATCGTTTTAGGCCTTTTGGCGGGCTGGTACCTTCTATAAAGGATTTGGCAAATGAATTCTCTTTCCTTTTATGCTTCCGTGGTATTGCTTTTTGCGGTTTCTGCTTTTGCTCAAAAACCAGTCCTTGAGGAGTATGCCCGAGTCGCCGTTTCCGAAGGGGCCGAAATTGTGGCATACATGCCAAGCTCACAAATGCTTTTTGTAACCACGGGCGCAAGTGCTCTTCAGGTTATTCATTTTGGAGATCCGAAAATTCCAAAATATTCAACAACACTTAGGTTTGCAGGCGAAGTGCCGAGCGTATCTGCTTACGCGGATCTTCTTGCCGTGATAGAAATGGGGGAGCCATCGACCCAGCCCGGCTTTGTTCATTTGTTCCGTATGAAGGATTCTCTTTCGCTCCTTAAAACATATCCCACCTGTGCTCACCCGGATATGGTTCAGTTTTCACCCGATGGAAAAGTGATTCTCGTTGTCTGCGAAGGGGAACCGAATGCCGATTATTCAGTGGATCCAGACGGAGGAATCGGTTGGATTGACCTTTCGAAAGGGCCCGGCAATGGTGTTGCTTCTGTACTTGATTTTGAATCTCTCGATAGTGCAGCACTTGTCCAAAAGGGCGTACTGGCGCGTTTTCCTCATCGATTTACCCAGAATCTGGAACCCGAGTACATTACTTTTGACCCGAGTGGAAAAGTCGCCTGGGTGAGTCTTCAGGAAAATAATGCCCTCGCTCGCATCGATATCGCGGCAAAAAAAATAACGGATGTTTTTCCATTGGGGTCGGTGAATCATGCCCTCGCGGGGAATGCCCTGGATTACCGGCAAAACAAAAAAATAGAACTGCAGAATGTGCCTCTCCGGGGATTGCGTCAGCCGGATGGCATCGGCTCTCTTATTCAGAACGGGAGGCATTATGTGCTGACCGCGAACGAAGGTGCTTCTCGGGAATATACTCAGTACACAGACGTTATCACCGTCGAGGAACTTGCCCGTCAGAAAAAATTATCCCCTGCTGTTTTTACACCAGAAATTATACGATCTCTGGCCAACTTTCCCGTGAGTTCAGCGGAACCCTGTGTCGCTCCCTGCACGAGTCTTTATTCTTTTGGTTCCCGTTCCATGAGTGTTTTTGATGGCACCACCGGAGCTCTCATTTGGGACAGTGGGTCTCAAATTGAAGCAATGCTTGCAAAAAAGGTGCCGCTGCATTTCAATCAGAATGGCAAAAAAGCAAAATTCAAAATGGATGCCCGGAGTGATTCTAAAGGCAGTGAACCCGAAACGGTTACTCTTGGCGAAGTGAAGGGTCGCCCCCTCGCTTTTTTAGGCCTGGAACGTATGGGAGGGATTGTGGTTTGGGACATGACCCGCGCAGAGAATCCCACTTTAATAGATTATTTTCTGGATAATCGCGATCGAGGTCCGGAAGGCATTTTGTTTATTGCGCCGAAGGATAGTCCTGTTGCAGGGACCGCACTATTAATTGTGGGATATGAATACAGCAAAACGTTAGTGGTTTATCAAGTGCAATGATTTATCTCACCGCTACAAATGTGCAGGTGGCTATTTTTGAACGAAAAACGACGTTTAAAAAGAGGCCTTTCTGAATACGCAGTTTCGTTCTAATGTTCTTGTTTACTTTTTAAAAGTCTTTTACTAGATTGGCCGGGTGCACTTTTTTAGAACCACTATACACTTTCAGAATTCGTCGAAATCGGCCTCTTTCAGATTGCCGTACTTTTCTGTAAAGGGGTGGGCGCTAGTCCAGAAACTTGTTCGGTTAGGGCTTGTGTTGTTGTTTATTCAAGCAGGCATTCTTTTTGCTTACGATCATCTTCAGGGAAAAGCTTTAGAACAGAGACGTTTATTGCAGGCGGAGCTTCGCAAAGAGCAAAAGAAACTGACCTCTTTAGATACGCAAATGGAACATTTTTTCCAAGACGAAGATATTCTTCACCTAAAATTTGGTTTGGCTCTTGCAGATCGTTCTCCCCGCGAAATGGGAACGGGCGGAACGATTGACCCTATACAGCGCCTCCTTTGGGAATCTTCTCCCATGCTTGAATTTGCGACGACACTCAATAACAAAGTGGAACAATTAGAACTAAAAATTGAGCAGAGTCAGCAGACGTTTTCTTTACTTGCGAATTACATGGATCAGCAGTATTCGCATTGGCGGCACATTCCTTCTATTTCTCCCGTTACCGGTCGTTATAGCTCTCCTTTCGGTCGTCGTGTTCACCCGGTGACAGGGGAAGTGGGCAAAATGCATTATGGAATTGATATTTCTAATGGTCGTTGGACACCCATTTTTGCGACTGCGGATGGGGTCGTTGATATTGCTAAATTCAGCGATACCTTTGGTAATTACGTAGCCATTGACCATGGTAATGGCTTTTTGACAAAATTTGGCCACATGCAAGCTTCGGTCGTGAAACCGGGACAGTTTGTCAAACGTTATCAATTAGTTGGCTACATGGGGAATACGGGTCTCTCGGCAGGTACTCACGTCCATTATGAGGTCTGGTACAATAACGAGGCGATCAACCCACTTCGCTACATTCTCCCTGATGATTACGCGGTCCAATAAATCGCGCTAAATTCCAATGATATCTCTTGCCCTTACGTGCGGACTCGCACTGTCAGGGTGTCCCCATTTTTCGGAAATCTTTTCGGATCCTCGCCTTGTGGAGGATTCTAAAGGTGAATTTGTCGAAGTTCGTTTTGCCGCGGACTCTGCTGATGGGGACACTCTTT
>MNYL01000205.1 GCA_001873075.1 Fibrobacteres bacterium CG2_30_45_31
AAGAGTGTCCCCATCAGCAGAGTCCGCGGCAAAACGAACTTCGACAAATTCACCTTTAGAATCCTCCACAAGGCGAGGATCCGAAAAGATTTCCGAAAAATGGGGACACCCTGACAGTGCGAGTCCGCACGTAAGGGCAAGAGATATCATTGGAATTTAGCGCGATTTATTGGACCGCGTAATCATCAGGGAGAATGTAGCGAAGTGGGTTGATCGCCTCGTTATTGTACCAGACCTCGTAATGGACGTGAGTACCTGCCGAGAGACCCGTATTCCCCATGTAGCCAATTAATTGATAACGTTTGACAAACTGTCCCGGTTTCACGGCATAAGTTTGCATGTGACCATACTTTGTCAAAAAGCCATTACCGTGATCAATGGCTACGTAATTGCCAAAGGTATCACTGTATTTCGCAATATTAATAACACCATCCGCAGTCGCAAAAATGGGGGTCCAGCGCCCATTAGAAATATCAATGCCATAATGCATTTTGCCCACTTCACCTGTCACCGGATGAACACGACGACCGAATGGAGAACTGTAACGACCTGTGACGGGAGAAATGGAAGGAATGTGTCGCCAATGCGAATACTGCTGATCCATGTAATTCGCAAGCAATGAGAACGTCTGTTGATTCTGCTCTATTTTGAGTTCTAATTGTTCCACTTTATTATTAAGTGTCGTCGCAAACTCAAGCATGGGAGAGGATGCCCAAAGGAGACGTTGCATGGGGTCAATGGTGCCACCCGTTCCCATTTCGCGGGGAGAACGATCCGCAAGTGCCAAACCAAATTTCAGGTGAAGAAGATCTTCATCTTGGAAAAAATGTTCCATTTGAGTGTCTAAAGAGGCCAGTTTCTTTTGTTCTTTGCGAAGTTCCGTCTGCAACAAGCGCCTCTGTTCTAAGGCTTTTCCCTGAAGATGATCGTAAGCAAAAAGAATACCCGCTTGAATAAACAACAAGACAAGCCCTAACCGAACAATTTTCTGAACTAGTGCCCACCCCTTCACAGAAAAGTACGGCAATCTGAAAGATGCCGACTTCGACGAATTCTGAAGGTGTATGGTGGTTCTAAAAAAGTGCACCCGGTCAATCTAGTAAAAGACTTTTGAAAAGTAAACAAGAACCTAATAGCGAAACTGCGTATTCAGAAATGCCTCTTTTTAAACGTCGATTTCTGTGCAAAAACAGCCACCTGCACATTTGTAGCTGTGTCATACATCATTGCACACGATAAACCACTAACGTTTTGCTGTATTCATATCCCACGACTAATAGCGCAGTATCTGCAACAGGACTATCCTTCGCCGGAATAAACAAAATGCCTTCTGGACCTCGATCACGCTCATCCAAGAGATAGTCTAATAGCATGGGATTTTCTGCGCGGGTCATGTCCCAAACCACAATTCCCCCCATGCGTTCCAAGCCTAAAAAAGCGAGGGGGCGGCCCTTCACTTCACCAAGAGTCACGGTCTCTGGTTCACTGCCTTTAGAATCACTCCGGGCATCCATTTTGAGTTTTGCTTTTTTGCCATTCTGATTGAAATACAGCGGCGCCTTTTTAGCGAGCATTGCTTCAATTTGAGAGCCACTGTCCCAAATAAGAACTCCGGTGGTGCCATCAAAAACACTCATGGAACGAGATCCAAAGGAATAGAGACTCGTGCAGGGAGCGAAACAGGGTTCCGTACTCACAGGAAAGTTGCCCAGAGATCGTATGATTTCTGGTGTAAACACACCAGGCGACAGCTTTTTCTGACGGGCGAGTTCCTCAACGGTGATAACGTCTGTGTACTGAGTATACTCCCGAGAAGCACCCTCATTTGCTGTCAGCACATAATGTCTGCCCTTCTGAATAAGAGAGCCGATGCCATCCGGTTGACGCAATCCCAAAAGAGGCACATTCTGCAGTTCTATTTTTTTATTTTGTCTGTAATCCAGAGTATTCCCCGCGAGGGCATGATTCACCGACCCCAACGGGAACACATCCGTTATTTTCTTTGCGGTGATATCGATGCGAGCGAGGGCATTATTTTCCTGAAGGCTCACCCAAGCGACGTTTCCACTCGGGTCAAAAGTAATGTACTCAGGTTCCAGATTTTGAGTAAATCGATGAGGGAAACGCGCCAACACGCCCTTTTGGACAAGTGCCGCACTATCCAGAGATTCAAAATTGAGAACAGAAGCGACACCATTGTTGGGCCCCTTCGAAAGATCAATCCAACCGATTCCTCCGTCTGGATCCACTGAATAATCGGCATTCGGTTCCCCTTCACAGGCGACGAGAATCAATTTTCCATCAGGTGAAAACTGAACCATATCCGGGTGAGCACAGGTGGGATATGTTTTGAGGAGCGAAAGAGAATCCTTCATACGAAAGAGGTGAACGAGGCCAGGCTGGGTCGATGGCTCCCCCATTTCTATCACGGCAAGAAGATCCGAGTGAGCAGATACGCTCGGCACTTCGCCTGCAAACCTCAGTGTTGTTAAATATTTTGGGATTTTCGGATTTCCAAAATGAATGACCTGAAGAGCACTTCTGCCCGTGGTCACAAAAAGCATTTGTGAGCTTGGCATGTACGCTCCAATTTCCGCCCCTTCTGGAACAGCAACACGGGCATATTCCTCAAGGACTGGTTTTTGAGCAAAGACAGAAACCGCAAAAAGCAATACAACGGAAGCATAAAAGGAAAGAGAGTGCATGCGCCAAATCCTTTATAAAAGGTACCAGCCCGCCAAAAGACCTAAGACAATCCCCGCCAAAAAAGAAGAGACGGTCATGTATTGAGATTCGTCCTTCTTTTGAGAAGTACCCTCCATTTGAGCCTCAATGGAGACACGGAGAGCCTTCGTGCATTTTTCATGGTCGTCTTTAAGTGTATTCCAGCTATGTTCCCAATTCTTGCATTGACTTTGTTCATTTTGAAGTTCTGTGCGGAGAGCGGCTTCCGTAGCTTTTGCCGCACTATCACGCACGGCCATCACAGAATCGCGAACCGCAAGCGCTTCCACAAGAGCCTGATCCTCAGAATTCCTAGAGGATTGGGTGGTGTCTACAAGATCCTCTGCAAAGAGGTTCACGGAAAAAAACAGAAGAAGCAAAAAACTGATACGCATGGGTTCAAGGTAGAAAAAAGCCTTTATGCACACTTGAAGTACCAAATCTCTTTTTTTAATTTTACATTTGCACGTTAGTGCACTATATTTTAGAGGGAACACTTCAATGGCTTTGATAAAACGATTGAAAATTTCCAAAATAAACGGGTATAGGTTGTCTATATTTTGTGCCCAGAAAATTGACCGTCCCTAGATATATGGTTAAATCCGTAATTGATACAGTGAAGTACTATGGCAAATAAATACGACGAAAGCAGCATCAAATCACTTGAGTGGCATCAGCATATTAGGCTCCGTCCTGGTATGTACATCGGTAAACTGGGCGATGGCCAAAGTCCAGACGATGGTATTTATGTTTTAGTGAAAGAAATTATCGATAATTCTATCGATGAATTCGTGATGGGTGCAGGCAAAAAAGTGGTCATCGACATTGAAGATCGTTCTGTATGTGTGCGCGACTTTGGCCGAGGCATTCCTCTGGGTAAGGTGATTGATTGCGTCAGTAAAATCAATACCGGTGGAAAATACGATTCTGAAGCATTCCAGAAATCCGTAGGTTTGAACGGCGTGGGTACCAAAGCGGTCAACGCCCTCTCTATTAAATTCGTGGTGCAAAGCTACCGCGAAGGAAAGTGCAAAAAAGCAGAATTTTCGCGCGGCAAACTCGTCAAAGAATATGGTGAATGCGCCACCTCAGAAAAAAACGGGACCGAGATTTTCTTTGAACCCGATCCGGAGATTTTCAAAAATTATCGCTACCTCCCTGCCTACATGGAAGAGCGCATTTGGAATTATGCCTATTTGAACGCGGGCCTCACCATGGAGATGAACGGGAAGTCCTATTCCAGTGCAAACGGGCTTTTGGATCTCTTGAGTAAGCGTGTAGATGAGACCATCCGCTACGAAGTGATTCACCTCAAAGGACGAGATATTGAGATTGCCTTTACCCATGGAAACCAATACGGCGAACATTATTACAGTTTCGTGAACGGTCAGCACACAACGCAAGGTGGAACGCACCAGGCAGCTTTCCGTGAAGGCTTGGTAAAAGGCATTCGAGACCATTTCAAAAAAGAATTTGACCCCGCCGATGTGCGCAACTGCATTATCGGTGCCATTTCCGTGCGGATTCAAGAACCGGTGTTCGAATCCCAGACAAAAACAAAATTAGGCAGCACGACCACAGCCCCCGATGGACCTGCACTCCGCAGCTGGATTGTGGATTTTACTGCAGGCGAAATTGATAACTACTTGCACCGTAACCCAGAAGTGGAAAAAAGTATCGTGGATCGCATTGCGCAAAATGAGCGCGAACGCAAAGAAATCGCGGGCATCAAAAAGCTCGCGAACGAGCGAGCGAAAAAAGCGAATCTCCACAACAAAAAGTTACGCGATTGCAAAGTTCATTTGACTGATGTGAAAGATGTTCGTAGTCGCGAAACCATGATCTTCATTACGGAAGGAGACTCTGCTTCCGGTTCTATCACGAAAGCGCGCAACGTACAAATTCAAGCCGTGTTTAGCCTCCGCGGAAAACCGCTCAACAGCTTTGGACAAACCAAGAAAGTCGTTTACGAAAACGAAGAATTCAATTTACTGCAGCATGCGCTCGATATCGAAAACGGAATGGATGCACTCCGTTATGACAAAGTAATTATCGCAACGGATGCGGATGTCGATGGAATGCACATCCGATTACTTTTAATGACCTTCTTTTTGCAATTCTTCCCGGAATTAGTAGAACAGAAACATCTCCATATTTTACAGACGCCTCTGTTTCGCGTACGCAACAAGAAAGAAACCGTTTACTGTTACGATGAAGACGAACGCGATAAAGCGAGCGCGCGGTTGGGAGAAAAGGGTTTGGAAATTACGCGATTCAAAGGCCTCGGTGAAATCAGCCCCTCCGAATTTGGTCAGTTTATTGGTGAAGATATGCGTTTGGAAAGCGTGGTCACCCCACCGGATGCTTCCCTAGGAACGATGCTCGAATACTACATGGGAAAAAATACTCCCGTCCGCCAGGAACACATTGTCACAAATCTCCGCGCCGAAGCCGTGGAACTATTGTAATAGAGATTTTATGAACGAAGAGAAAAAAACACTAGGACTTTCCAACGCGAACCACCTTGAAAAGCTTTACGATGGCTGGTTTCTGGATTATGCAA
>MNYL01000115.1 GCA_001873075.1 Fibrobacteres bacterium CG2_30_45_31
TTGGGTTTGTAAGGATCTGTTCGCGTGGCCCTTGAAACAAAACTGTCCCGCCGAGTTCCCCTGCATGGGGACCCATTTCGACGATCCAATCAGCGCGGGTGATGATACTCGGATGATGTTCTATAAGCACCAAAGTGTTGCCGTGATCGCGAATTTCACAGAGAACTTGCCAAAGTTTGTCCACATCCGTTTCGTAAAGACCACTGGCGGGTTCATCAAGGCAAATCAACATTCCGTTGAGGTGACCTGTGGCGAGTGGGGATAAGCGCAAGCGCTGAAGTTCTCCGCCGGAGAGTGTATTGCCCCCGCGGCCTGTGGTAAGGTAACCGATTCCTAGTTTTTCCACAGCCGCAATTCTATGCGCTAATGTTTCTAAAGTATTCTTGAGATGTTCTGGAGTGTGCCCTTTGAAAAGTTCGGGTAAATTTTTACCTAGTTCGGTAAAGGACATGCAGAGAATATCTTTCCACGAGACCCCTTTGAAACTGGAGAAAAGTGGCGTAGGGGCCAATCGAAAACCGTTGCAGGCTTTACAGGTTTTGTTGTTTTCATCAGAGCCGTTACCATGACAGATTTTGCAAGCCCCTTTGAGCGAGTAAGGGGAGAAATCTCCAGGGACAATTTCGAGGGCGGTGTTGCCATGTTTTTCGCAGCGAGGAATAGTACTGTAGCGAATGCGCTTTCCATTGACATCAATAATGACTGTAGAGTGCGTGAGCTTGAGTGTGGCATCTACGGCTTCGGCGATGCGTGTACGGACGGCGTTCCGGATAATGATGCGATCGGTGACAATGTAAAATTCTTTGGGGACAATTTCATGTTCATTGTCGCGCAAATCTCCGAGAGAATAAGTGGTCGTATCGGCGATGGCCCTTGTGTAGCCTTGGGCGAGGAACACGGCGGAGAGCATATCTAGATTTTTATTCTCAGAATCAATGGAAGCTAAAAATTGGAGGCGGGAACCTTCGGGGAACGTGGAAACTTCCCTGATAATTTCTTCTCGCTGGGTACTTTTCATGGGGTTTCCGCATTCAGGACATGCGGGTTCTGCAAAGTGGGCCCAGAGAATGCGCAAGGGCTGTTCACATTCTGAAAGGGAAAGCGCAGTGGATTTGGATGGTGCATCGCCGCGGGAAGCCGCAATCGCCAAACTCGGCCGGAGTCCTGTAGCAGAATCAATGGGGATATTCAATCGACCACCCAAAACTTTTAAAGCAAAGGGACTGAGCGTTTCCAAGTAGCGACGCTGGCTTTCCCCGTGGAGTACATCCATGACAAGCGTGGATTTGCCACAGCCCGAAGGACCACAGACAACCGAAATCTGGTTGAGGGGAAAATCCGCATTGACAGATTTTAAGTTGTGGAGTGCCGCACCCCGTATGGAAATCATTGTTTCCAAGGAAGTTTCCTCGCTATTTCAATATTCCAAATCCCATTCACTTCAAAGATAGCCGTTTGGTAAATCAAAAACTCAACTCCATTCGATTTTGCCATTTCGACACCCGCGGCATAAGCGGGGTCAATCTCTTTCGCGATATCAAAACAGTGTACATCGGTTCGATTGACTAAATATAGAATGCAGGCTCTCTCCCCTTGCCTCTTTAATGCCGAAAGCACTTGTAAATGTTTCAGTGCTCGGTCCGAAACCGCATCAGGGAAAAGAGCGATAGGCTCATCAGTGGCACGAAGTGTGATGTTTTTGACTTCGATCCACGTGATACTTTGATTGGGGAGAATCACTTTAAAATCTAGACGAGTGTGTGGGTCGACCACGCTTTCGGGACATATTTTTGACCCTATCGGGATGCCTTCTATTTTACCTTGCGCTAACGCTTCCGCGACAATGGAATTCGCGCGTGCTGTGTTGACACAAGCGAAAGCTCCTGAAGTGAGTTTGAGAATTTCTAGGGAGTACGGATATTTTCGGGTGGGGTTATTGGAAAGGCTAAGAAAAGCACAAGAACCTTTCCCAAGAAGACTCTTCATGGACCCCGTGTTAGCAAGGTGAGCGGTAAACGATTCCCCCTTGCAATGTACATCAGCCAAAAATCTTTTGCGGCGCCCCAAGAATTCAGCAGTGAGAAGAGAGCCTAATTGCATTGCCTACTCCCAGTGGGAGTGTTATTTTTCACTCCAATAGAAAACAACTTCAGCAAATGGAGTATTAAAATCGGCATTCTCTAGGTTTTCATAATCAATTCCTAAGAAAAGACGGTAGCCACCGCCGATAGCGACTTGAAGGGCCTTGGTGATTTGATAATTAAAGTGGAGAGCCGCTTCTGCAATAAAGAATCCGTCTTTTGCCTGAGAGTCTTCAACGCCTTCTTCTTGAACATTCACGTAACCGCAACCGACTAAGAGTGGAATCGATATTGAAAATGCGTTTCGGTTGAATAGCTGAAGTTCCGCCATTGCACCAGCGGCATTGTAATCAATGTATTGGGCTTTATGGTTTGGAGCATCGTAATTTCTTGCATCGCTTGCAACAGTAGATCCCCACACGCCAGCACGTAAATTTTTATTGACTGAAACGCCACCACGGATGGTGAGAATCAAGGTTCCATCTTCCAACAAAAGAGCATTGCCACCACCGAAACCGACAAACGCTTTGAGGTTTGGAGATTCCGTAACAGGAGCTTGTCCGTCTCCCGAAATCTCAGGAATACTTGCGAGTGCATGGACAGAGAAAAAGACAATTGCTGCGAAAATTTTGATTGCTGAATTCATAAGTTTCCTTTGGTTCCTACCCAATTCCAATGTTTTTTTGCAACGTTGGGCCAATTATAAATCGTCCAGACAAGGCAATTTCCATAAAGTACGATCGCCCAAAAGCCGAATACAAATAAAAGTACTAAAGGAATGAAGGCAAGCGATCCATAAAATAGGGACATTCGAGTAAAAAGATTGGTTTGGAGTTTCACTAAAATCAGGAGATAGGTGTAATTAGCAGCCCAAACGGCGATACTTACGCCAATGGAGGGCAAAAATAATTTTTTGTAAGAAATATCATCCACTCTTCTAAATGGGAGAAGGTAAATGGCTGCAAAAAGAAGAAGAATGATGACCACGTTGAGGGCAATTACCCAGAACGCTTCGATGACGGTTCCTACATAATTGACAGGAAGACCATGACCGCCGATAGCGATTTGTAAAAGGGTTTCTTTGAATTGTGAAACGAATTTGGCAAAAAGGCCGATGCCGCCAGCTCCTAACAATAAAAGGGGCGTATAAGCAATAAGTTGTTTGGGGATAGATCGAGATACTTTATTTTCCCAAACGACGTTCATATTGGTTTCAAGATTGCCAATCGCGAGAATGAAAGTAACAAATACGCTAATGGAGCCGATAAGGCCTAAATTGCTGAGTGAAATGGTTTCCGCATTTTGCAAAAGGGGCATAATACGATCTAGGGGAAGATTCAAAGAGAAAAGACCGTTGAGGACAGGGAGATAGTCGCTAAAGAAGGTTCCTAGTCCAAGAGCGAGGGTAATGGCTGTGAGGAGAATAAGCAGTGGGATTACCGCGAGAAATGATGTGTAGGTCATGGCTGCAGCACGGATGGTTCCGTGGTAATACAAGAATGATTTGGTGGCGATGAGGACTACCCGAAGTGGCGATGGCCAGTGGTGGGTTATAATATCAACCCTTTCTTCAAAAGTGGGGGTCCGTTTTTTGTTTTTTTTATCAATCATTGGGATAAAAATAATTAAAAGACTCCTCTGAGCTTACTTCAAACCCTTATAAAGATCCTTTTTGTAAATTTTGTTTTGGTGATTACAGAAAAAGACGTTATTTCCCCAATAAAGGACTTTGTAATGTTTTTTCGCTTCAAGTCTTGGTTTTTATTCGCCATGAGTCTTTTCCTTGTGGATTGTGGCGGAGAATGGACGTCTTCTGATAATTCAGAGGCTTATTCCTGCGACTTGGGAGATTGGTCGGGAGGAACGCCTTCCAGATTAGCGGTTTCGGGAGATGCAGAAACTGTCTACGTATTGGATAATTATTCAACGGTTTATCGCTATGGGGTCAATGCAGCGCGGAAATGTGCTTATGAGTTGGATCGTTCGGTAACGACAGATGGGGCGATTACTCTTTCCGGTTTTGCGGACGACATCGCCCTTGCGGGGACTTTTCTTTACTATAACAATGGTATTCGTATTAATCGCTATGACGATGATGCCTGGTCCTGCGATGTGACCACCCATTCGATGGCTGTTCAAGCTTCTTCTATGGTGGTGGGGAAGACGGCAGGACTGGAAGATTATGACTTTAGCTCTACAGGCTGTACGAAGCAATCCACTTCTTTTTCTGGTGTCACACGAGTGCATACGGTGGCCGCCAATGCATCCATTGTAGTGACTGCGGAATCGGTTACGGGGGTGAGTGACCCTCCGACGAGTATTTCTATTTATGATCGTTCGACGGGGTCTGTGAGTTATCGCTCTGCGTTATCGGCCAATGAAGATAGCGAAATGCATTTTTGCTCTGCGACCCGCTTGCGTTTGGGGAGTTCTTACATACTGCTTCTGGATGCGGAGTGTGGAAATCTGGGCGTTTTTGACTATCAGGGAACCTTTGTCCACAGGTTAGACCTTGCGGATCTGGGTATTCGAAGCGTTGCTGATATTGCGGTCGTGGGGGATGTTCTGTATATTCTGAATGGAAGTTCCTATCATCCCCTTTATAGACTTGATTTTTCGACTTATTCGTGGGAAAACGAGACATTGTAAACGAGATCTGTGTAAATCTTTTATCAGAAAGCGGACAGCAAAAAGACATTATTTTTTGATATTGATAAGAACTCCCAAACTGTGGACGAATATTGATTAAAGGGCCCCTCTAAAAATTGGTTTGCGAGAGACAAAATCGAATTGATCAAGCAAGAGCAGGCGTGAGAAGTGACGAATATTGATGATATTTGCCACTTTGAACAACGTACTATTGCGAAGTATCAAGGCGATTTTGGCCGCGAATGAATTTTTAGAGGTGTCCTAAATATTAAAGCAAAATGGTTGTCTCTTGTTGTAAGTATGTAAAAACAATAAATTATTGTGGACTTTTAATTGAAATAATATTCCTGTTTGATTAGTTTTGTGAACGCACGGAATGGGCTGTGTGTACGATGGGGTTCTGTTATGGGTATTAAAAGTTTTCGCCTGTTTGCACTCTTGGGCTTGGCTATTCTTGTCACTAGCGCTTTTAGTGCCACTCGCCAGATGGAAAACTTGGATCGCGGTGTGGTTGCTGTCAAAGTGACGAACG
>MNYL01000051.1 GCA_001873075.1 Fibrobacteres bacterium CG2_30_45_31
ACTCGATGACGTTACCAAAGTATTGCATAAAACTCAAAACGCCAACGGCGAGGAAGCCGACTGCGTAAAGAGCAAGGAACGGCCCAATGATTAATTTTTGGGCCCCAATGTATTCCAAGAGACCAAAGATACAGTAGCAACCAACGATGAGTTCAAGAGTGGCAATGACTGGGAACTTTTGAGCGTAATGAGTGAGGGACTTGGCACCTTTTTTAGGTGTGCGAACAAAAGAACCTTTATGACCCATAACAGCGGAAAAAACAGCTCGCGAGTTGCTGACTGCAATGCCGACACCCAATGCCATTAATATAGGCATTGAAAGCAAACGCACTTTCCAACCTGTGTATCCGGAACAACGTTGAGCGACAAAGTAAAGTGTAGAAGGGGCAATAGCAGCGAGGAAAATAAAACCAAAACCAATGGCGAACAGCCAACTAGGAATGCCGCGCACAGGTTCAAACCAAGCGAGGAGAGGAAAAGCACAAAGAGCTGTGAAAAGCATGCAAGGATGAATGGAGTAGTGGGTCGTATGCATAAATGCGCCCAACTTGACACGGAAAGGAATATTTGCTTTGAATACCTTAGGAAGAATCTTCATGGCCGTTTGAATAGAACCCTTAGCCCAGCGATATTGCTGCGCTTTGAATGCATTAATATCATTCGGGAGTTCCGCAGGGACGATGACATCAAAAACAAATTTCATCCGCCAACCAGCGAGTTGACTGCGATAGGAAAGATCCATATCTTCCGTAAGCGTATCGCCTTCCCAACCACCAGCATCAATAATTGCTTGCTTGCGCCAAACACCTGCTGTACCGTTAAAGTTCATGAACAAGTCACCCCAGCTACGTGCGGACTGTTCTACAACAAAGTGACCATCAATACCAATGGACTGAGCGAGAGTAAGACCCGATTCGGTGCGGTTTAAGTGACCCCAACGGCCTTGAATCAAGCCAACTTGAGAATCCAGAACCATATAGGGAACTGTCTTGAGGAGGAAGTCTTTTTCTGGAACAAAGTCGGCATCAAAAATGGCTAAGTATTCACCCTTCGCGATTTCCATTCCATCTTTAAGAGCGCCAGCCTTGTAATCTTTGCGATTGGTGCGATGAATGAGAACGATGTCAAAACCTCTAGCCTGCATTTCTGCAACTTTACGTGTCGTTACTTCATAGCACTCATCAGTAGAGTCATCCAAAACCTGAATTTCGTGTTTGTCTTTTGGGTAGTCAATGGCACAAACGGCTTCGATAAGACGCTCTACGCAGTTGGCTTCGTTGTAGACAGGCAGCTGAGTTGTCACCATGGGAAGATCATCCATAGTGTGTTCGCGATAGAACTGAAGAAGATCCTTTCGATCCTTAAGTCGAACTCGGCGGCTGTTTTTCAAAAACAGATAAATGCTGGCGTAGCAGTTAAAACCGTAGGCGACAAGTCCAATGCCTGCAATTACGTAGACAACGAACATGATATCGAGTAAAATTTGGTTGACCATCGTGAAAAAAGCCTTTGCATTATTGTATGCTTGGCGCCAAATATAGAAAGGGCTTTTCAACTTTGCTACATTGATTTTACATTTTATGCGTAAAAATTATTCGTCAAAAACCCCCTTGCAAAAATGGCTTGCTGTGAATAGCGCGTCTCCAAATCTCGGAGAGGCGTTACGGACACTTTTAGGGCACGCTTGGGTAGGGATTTTTCGTCGCGCATTACCAAAAAATCCTCCGTTTTCCGCTGAAAAAGCCATTTCTATGGCTATGCAGCTTCCTAAGGAGGTGTTGCCAGAGGGCTTTTCTGATTGGGTTTCTGAACCGCATCTTTATGCAGAGGCTATTGTTTCTTTTTGTGAAAATTCAGAATTTGTGAATGTTTCTTCTTTTTTACTATCCTCAGCAGTTGAAAAAAATTCTTTGAATCTACGGGGGGTGCGTTGTCCATTGAATGCAATGCGAGCAAAAGTGGTTTTGCAAGGACTTTCACCTGATGAGGAGCTGGAAATACTCTTAGACGATGGGGCTCCTATTGAAAATGTGCCCCAGGCGCTTGTTGCAGAAGGGCATTCGGTCTTGTTACGCGAAAAAAAAGGTGATTATTGGCTTTTGCGAGTACGCAAACGAGTGAATACAAAGTAGATTAGGTGCATGAAAAATAGGATTCTTATTATAGGAGATGAACTTTTTGGACAGGAAGGCCAAGCGGCTACCCTGTTTTCTGAGTTGCTTCTCTCTGAAAATCCTACGAGGCCCATTCAGTTTGCCATTTATGCTCCTGTAAAACTAACCTTATCGGCGCTGCTTTCACGGGCTCCTGCGGATATTTTGGGTAAAAAGGCGGGACGTATTTTGCTTGGAGTCGGCTTACATGAGCTGAAGACACAGATGAATGCAGAAAAAGCTTTTGAGGCATACCACGCTTTGATTCAGGAGATCCTTTCAAAAACAACATCAGTCCTTTATTTAGTGACAATTCCTCAAGAATCATTGCCGGAATGGGCTTCCGAAGTGAAGGCTTTAAATGCGAAGTTGGCCGCTTTAGATGATAATGATCGAATTCATTTGCTTGATTTTGCGACTTGTGTTGCAAAGTACAATGAATTGCAGTTGGAAAGGGGCAAATTTGCCCGTAGTCTTTATGATGAGTCAGACCAGTCAACATCCCTTTGTCATATGTTGCTAGGTCTTTTCATTCAGAAGCAGATTTTTAACACTAATAAGGAGATCCCATGAACGATTTTGATCGATTTTCAGCTAAAAATGCAGCTATGGGCCGTGCTTGGGAAATGACGGGCGATAAGAAAAAAGAAGAAAAGAAGGAATACAAGCCTGCGGAACCTAAGATGGGTATTTGTGATGTTTGCAAACAAGAGGCACTCGTGCGCCCTCATCGTTCTAGGCAAACGGATCGCACTGATGGGGCCGCAAGTTTTGGTTCTGTCGTCAAGAACTATTGTGAGAAGTGCTTTCCGAAAAGCAAAAAAGACCAGAATACACCGCCACCTCCTTCCGCTAAACAAGTGAAAAACTTGTTGAAGGGAGCCAAAAAAGGTTTATTCTAGAAACGGTTCTTTCGAATTAGATCGTAATTTATTTCCAATTTATTTGTTTAAAAATCAAGCGTGCCCTTCACGGGGGCGCTTGTTCATTTTAAATTGGGGTCTCTTGTTACGAATGGAGTAATTATGACGGCCCAAATTCGTTCCGCCTTGAAGAGTACATTATCAATATTAACCCCGGAGCTTGTAAAGTCGTTTCGTCGGGGATATACTAAAGCGGACTTTTCCAAAGACCTTATGTCGGGTGTTATTGTGGGGATACTCGCGCTCCCGTTGGCGATTGCTTTTGCAATTGCTTCTGGCGTGGGACCGGAAAGGGGTCTTTATACGGCAATCATTGCGGGCTTTTTGATTGCTTGCCTGGGGGGCAGCCGATTTCAGATTGGTGGCCCTACGGGTGCTTTCATTGTTATTGTTTTTGGTATTGTCCGTGAGTATGGTTATGATGGGTTGGCAACAGCGACTTTGATGGCGGGTGTTATGCTTGTCATTTTCGGTATCGCTAAGTTTGGTTCCATTATTAAGTTTGTTCCACTCCCTGTCACTGTGGGGTTTACTGCGGGCATTGCCGTTATTATCCTGTTGGGGCAGGTTCCCAATTTTTTCGGTCTTCAGTTTGCTTCGGGGATTAAAGAACCTGCAGATGCGATTGGAAAAATTAAGTTGTATGCAACCTCTTTAGAGTCTATCAACGTTTATTCTGTAATCATTGGTATTGTGGCTCTTTTGATTTGTATCTATTGGCCCCGCGTTTCGAAAAAGGTTCCGGGCTCGTTGATTGCCATTCTCGTGACAACCGCTTTTGTGAAATTTTTAGGTTGGGATTCTCTCCATGAGGTGATGACTATTGGCGCTAAGAATCATATTCCGAGCGGTTTTCCTGTTCCTGCAATGCCGAACATTAGCATCGAAATGATGCAAAAAGTGTTCCAGCCGGCGCTGACGATTGCTTTGTTGGGTGCTATTGAATCGCTTTTGAGTGCCGTGGTGGCAGATGGAATGACTGGCACTAAGCATCGTTCCAATACAGAATTGGTGGGTCAGGGGATTGCTAATATTATTACCCCTATTTTTGGTGGGATTCCTGCGACAGGTGCAATTGCCCGTACCGCAACGAACATTCGTAATGGGGGCACCAGCCCTGTTTCTGGTGTGGTTCATGCCCTTGTGCTCCTCCTGATTATGCTCGTTTTTGGAAAGTATGCGGAAATGATTCCAATGGCAGCTTTGGCGGCTATTCTTTTTCAAGTTGCCTACAATATGTCTGGTTACCGTACCTTTATTAAATTATTCAAGGCACCGAAGAGTGATATTACTGTTCTTCTGATTACTTTCGCACTGACTGTTATTATTGACTTGACTGTGGCTATTGAAGTGGGCGTGTTGCTCGCTGCTGTATTGTTTATTCGTCGTATGGCAGAAGTGGCAGAAGTGGGTACCGTTACGAGTGAGCTTCGTGAGGACGATGAAGAAGTGGCAGATCCGCATAACTTAGCCGCTCGCCAAGTGCCAAAAGGGGTGATTGTGTATGAAATTGCGGGTTCTCTTTTCTTTGGGGCCATTGATAAATTTAAGTGCATTCTGGAAGAAGTTTCGGGGAATCCGAAAGTGCTTATTCTGAGGATGCGACAGGTGCCTTCTATTGATGCGGCTGGTATCGAAATGATTGAGACCTTGTTGATCCGGAGTAAAAAGGATGGAACGATACTTTTGCTTTCGGGTGTGCATGCTCAACCGATTCTTGCTTTGACTCGTGCCGGTGTGATGAAGGAACTGGGGGAAGAGAATGTTCTCGGCAATATTGATGCGGCTTTGAACCGTTCTCGTGAAATTCTGGGTATTCCATTGGTGGAGACTCACGTTCCATTTGTGCCTTCGGTCGCTTGGGAGAAGAATATTGAAAAGCCTTGGATTCCTGAAAATGCAAATGGTATTGTAGCGGAGGAATCCCCGGAAGTGATTGTGGAACGCGTCACCGAGATGAATATGCAGACGATTAAAGATGAAGTTAAAGATTGTGATGATAATGATGGTTCAAAATAGATTTGAAACTCGGTTTAAATGAATAAAAAAGCGGCCTTCGTGGGTCGCTTTTAAAATTTGAAAACGGGGTGATGCACGCCATAGTCCCTTTTTCTCGTGACTACTTTCGCCTGTGGTGATGGTTACAAATTAATTTTTAGAGAGAGCGTTGAGTGATTCTTGAAGAATTTTTTGCAGGCGTTCTCTTCCTGTGGCACTAGGATGAGCGAGTAGTACTTCTTCCGCAAAGGCACGCATGAGAATCCGATGAGCATCTGGGGCCGAAATGCCACGCGATTGCAAATAGTAGAGTGATTCCTGGTCGAGAGTTCCGCAGGTATTGCCGTGAGTACATTCCACGTCATCGTGATAAATTTTGAGCACGGGTTTCACGGATATTTTAGCGTCTTCACTGATAAGAATTGTGTTGACGAGTTGAGAGGATAATGTCCCTGTGCAGAGTTCACCCACAATGACTGCACCATCGTAACTGGCGTAGGCACTACCCCCTAAAAGATTTCTCACAAATTGCGAACTGGTGCAATGGGGCGCTTTGTGCTCAATACGCAAATGAACA
>MNYL01000139.1 GCA_001873075.1 Fibrobacteres bacterium CG2_30_45_31
CTGGGAGGAAGGGCGACAGAAGATCCCACAAAAATACACACAAATAAACTAAAAATTTTACTTCCGTTCTTTAACATTTTTGCTCCATACATTTCAGTTGATAACTGAACTCCAGATTTATATAAACTTCTAAATTTTTTTCATTTTCTTTCCAACAACATCGCCGCTTCTTTAGCAAAATAGGTCCATATTACTTTTGCCCCTGCTCGCTTTATGCTCAAAAGACTTTCCAAAATAATACGGTCCCGATCTAACCAGCCATTATTCGCAGCCGCGCAAAGCATTGCATACTCACCGCTCACTTGGTAGGCACTCACCGGAATGTCAAAATGATCTGACACTTCACGCACCACATCCAAATAAAAACTGGCAGGTTTTACCATCACCATGTCAGCACCTTCATCGACATCCAGAGCCACTTCATAAATGGCCTCACGACGATTGGCGGGATCCATTTGGTAAGTCTTTTTGTCGCCCGCTTTGGGTGCAGACTGTAAAGCATCGCGGAAAGGACCGTACAAAGCAGAAGCATATTTCGCACTGTAAGCCATAATGGACGTATTCGTGTAACCCGCCGCGTCCAAAGCACAACGGATAGCCCCAATGCGACCATCCATCATATCCGAAGGACAAACGAAGTCAGCGCCCGCTTCCGCATGACTCACGGCCATCTTACAAAGTACTTCCACAGTTTCATCATTGAGAATTTCTCCAGAGGGAGAAACAAGACCGTCATGACCATCGCTGTTAAATGGATCCAAAGCAATATCCGTCATCACCACTACTTGCGGGAAAGCCGCCTTCACGCGGCGAACGCATTCCTGCACCAAACCCTTTGGATTAGCGGATTCCGTGGCCATTGGATTTTTCTTCGATTCATCAATCGCAGGGAAAGGCGCAATCGCCATCACGCCCAAGTCCACCAGTTCCTGCACTTCCATAAGAAGCCTGTCAATGGTCTTGCGGGTGATACCAGGCATAGAAAGAATTGTCTCTTCCCGGTTTTCGCCTTCAATTATAAACACAGGATAAACTAAATCGGCGGCAGAAAGACTTGTTTCGCACACGAGAGCGCGCACAGTCTCACTCTTGCGATTCCGCCTTGGACGATGGGTAAGATCTAGGAAATAAGGATTATTGGACATATTTTTTCTTTCCTTCAAAATAAAGTTTAGAAAAAACACACACTCATGAAAAATAAAAACAGCAAAAAAAACAATCCACAACCTCGCTCTTAATTTTCGGAAGCATTTCTTACACAATTGTCCACAAAAAATGAAATCCTATCTTAAATGTCTTCTGCTGGAAACAAAGTTTAACATTCCACAACGAAGAATGGCAAAAAAATTGGTTTGCGAGCATGAAATCGAACGAGGTCGAGTGAAAAACAGGAGCCTTTTTTTCAGCAATTGATGACTCAGATTCTTCATAGATGTTTTTGTCAAATGAGTGTGGAAAAAAGTGGTGAAGACCCTGCAAGGAAAGCGTCACACAACCGAACTTACTTGATTGTATCTTTGGCACTGCTGAGGCCTAGCAGCAGAACGAAGTCTACAGGGCCGACCTGCGAGTCAGTCCTACAAAGTCTGATATTCCACGATGGGAACCGGCTTCTGGTTATAGAGAATGAGTTTTTAGAAATCCTTATAAAAACGGACTCATGCCCGTCAAAAGAAGAGTTGAAGTTGCGTCTTAAAGAATCCATCGCTACATTTAATGTCTATTTTTCTGCGTCCATTAACATTTTCTCTTTCTCCGCTTTTTTTTTCTTTAGCAATGGATTCAAGATGAACCCCATCATCATAACCAGAGAAGTCAACACAATCACTTGAATAATCAAAGATCTATTGGAAAAAGAAATCAAATCGGACTCCCCAATAGATACAAACAAAAGAATGGTGATGAGTCCACGTGGAGCAATGAATAGCAAAGGGAAAAAAGAAAGCCGTGAAAATTTTAACTGAATTCCTCTCAATCCATAAATGGCAACAGTAATGCTAACAGCCCATATCAAGGTATCCGAATTCAAAAGTTCGGAAGTATCAATCAAATAGCCGAACAACAAAAAGAACAAAGTTCTTATCAAAAAGCAGCCTTCTGAAATAATATTCCGGAATCGGTGAACATCCGCATCCAGATTTTCTGGAATCCATTTTTTTATCTGTCTTATTTTTCTCATTTCGTCTACATTGCCCAAGAATAATCCGAACATGAGAATGAAAATTAAGCCAGGCAAGTGGTAGACTTTCGAAATTTCATAAATCAGAATAATGACAAAAATCATAGGTACAAATTTGACATGAGAATCAATTTTTCGCAGTAATAAAATCAAACCCATTGTTGCCACAAAAGAGAATACCGAGATCACAAAAAGCTGAATCGAAAAGTTCCCAAAAGCCTGAATCCCATAAAAGTGATTTTCGATAATAAAATTGAAAAACATCACTCCCAAAATATCTGAAAAACTGCTTTCATACACAACAAATTCTTTACGATGCTTAGAACAGTTCTGCACACTCGGAATCGCTATAGCACTACTGATTACACACAAAGGAATCGCATTGATTAAATTCAACCGATAATTAGGACTCCCAGCAAGCCAAAAAGCAAAGGCCAATCCAAAAGCAAGGATAAGCATCGGCACCAATGCCGTAACAAATGATTTTATAATCAAAGGGGCTTTTGTTTTATCCAATTCCAACTCCAGCGAGCCTTCTAAAACAATTAAAATAAGCCCCACAGTCCCTAAAATCGGTAACGCCGGAGAAAGATCGGGGACAGTCAAAGAAAATAGAGTTATGAATTGCCGAATCAACCAACCCGTCAACAAAAGCAGAATAACCGAAGGAATTTTCGTTTTTGCAGATGTCAAGTCAAATAGGTAAGCGGCGAGCACCAAGACACAAAGAACAATTATTATAGTGGTTGTCATCATTGCATCCAAAAATATGAATATTGAAAATATAGCTCATTTTAGACCAAGATCAGCATCAATCCGAATTCAGCAAAAAATTTTCCATCAAGCTATAAAAATACAAGAAAGCAATTGAGAAGTCAAAAGTCACCCGCAGATTGGATTCAGGACTCCAATTCACATTCATCATCCACCACCCAAGCAGAAATGAACTTCAGAAACGCTTCTCCCACGCAAAACGAGGAACGAGGTTTCGCAGAGATGAACTTCCGAAACGCTTCTCCACGCGAAACGAGGAACGAGGTTTCGCAGAAATGAACTTCAGAAACGCTTCTCCGCGCGAAACGAGGAACGAGGTTCGCAGAGATGAACTTCCGAGAAAAGAGATGAGCCTTGAAAAATGCGATAAAACCGAGCAAGACAAGGCGCGACGACTGAAGGCGTGCTCCTGCACGTCGAAGGAGGAGCAACGCCGTATTGCGAAGCGTTTTATCGCATTTTTCCAGAACGAAGAACGTCCATCATGTTAAACTGTTTCCCATTCCCCTTTGCAATCTGTTCTGCCAAAAAGTTCACAGCATCCACAGAACCTTCTGCGTACACAGAGCGACCACAAATGTTATGCTGAAATTCAAAGTGCACGGTACCATCGGCACTATCGAGAGAATAGGTATGGAACGCGTGACCGCCGAGATATTGTGCGGGAACATGCATACGTTCCAATTGATTTTTTTCATCACGCACCATTTCGATCCGTGAATCATCAAAGTCCAGTCCCATTTTTTGAAAAGACTGAACGATGGCGCGGGCCGTACCACTGGTATCCGCTTTGGTCTTTTGATGACTTTCCACCACACTCAATTGGTAACCATCAAAAGCGGTCGGGAATTCCGTCGCCAAGTATTCTATCATCGTCTGGAAAGCCACAATTTGTTTGGACATATTCGGAGCGATGACACTGGGGTGATTGGCCCCGGCAACGAGGTTAATAAGGGCTTCACGATCTCCACCCGTGGTGCCCATCACAAATGGAATTTTATGATTCACATAGAATCTAGCGTTGTCATTCACCGCTGTCGGATGTGTATAATCAATACAAATTAATCCCGGATATTTTTTCAGAATATCGTCGATGAACGATTCACGATTGCTCGGTTTTAAAAGGGTGATTTTACGGCCGGCCACTTCGGCTTCATTTTCCACAATCATTTCGCCCGTGAGCGAGAACGGCACGAGTTCCAAGCCGCGTGCCACACAAGTCTCGGCGACAAGACGTCCCATATTCCCAGGAATGCCATTCACCATTACTAAAGTTGCCATAAAATCGTATCCTTTTTCTATCATGAAAACCGTGATCAAAATAGAAATATGAGCACGTCCTCATAGAGGACACCTCTAAAAATTCTTTTTCTATGGAATCGACTGTGACACATTGCAATAGTTCGTCGCTCAAAGTGGCTAATAACGTCATTATTGGCCTCTTTTCGCTTCTGCTCTTGCTCGGTCTCGCTCGATTCCATGACCGCAAACCAATTTTTAGAGGTGCCCTAGAATCATTTCCTTTTCCGAAGCCAAAATACAGAACGAACTGACCCTGCAGAATCAGTTCTCGAACGCGAAGTGCATCAGCGGACAATTCGTATGAACAGCAATAATCCGCGACTACGTTAAAAGATGGACCCGCCTTGAATATATGCCAATCTTTCTGATCCGGCGACATTAATTTCACCCTTAAGCTTTTCCATTACCTCGGAAGCGCCCGTGCCGAATTCGGATTCACCGAGCATCATAAAACGCAGTGTTTTGCGCGAGTCATCGGCAAAAAATACAGTACGACTGGTGATCTTTTCATCGAAATAGATGTTGACTTTCTTGATGATCGTGACCTGTTCAAATTGATCTGACCGGTTGTATTGCTTTATTCCAGTAATCATTTAGCAGAAACCGATATTCATTTGCTGCCTTTGGCGTAAATTTTCAATGTGCAGAAAAAAACTCGCCTTATCTTCCAAGAGAAGATCAGACGAGTTTCGATAAAAGCAAGTGATGAAATGGAATTAGATGGGTTTAATTCCCCTGTATTTTAGGGTCATTGTATTTGAAGTGCCACTTGATACCGATGGCATTGTCAAAGTAATTGACCGGATGCTTATAGTCAATCGCACTTGCCGCAGTAGCCCGATTTCCCTGCGTGGCGTGATCGAACCAGAGAGTATCGGCAAAATTGTTAGCCGTGTAAGCCCCATAGGTCCAGTTGGTATCCAGAGCATAATTTTTAGGATCTATGATCTGAGCGAGATTTATACTGTCTGGATAAGAGCCATTATTGAGCCAATTACCGCTTTCATTGATCCGGAACCAGCCTTCCTCCGCCCCATTCTGTATGTAGGGCTTCCCGAGAATGAAGTCTTCTCCGTTGAGTTCCTGATTTATTTTGAGATAAACGATGCGGACATTATTCGTTCCATTCGTGGTCCAGTCGGATCGCTGGGCATAAGCCGTACCTTTAATAGAAACGCTGGGTTGCACAATATGCTGCCAATCATAATACAGATAAATACCGAGACCAATATATACGGGATATTGAGTCTTTTGAACCAGGAGCGCATAGATCGAATCCAAAACGATTGTTCGTTCATTCGTATAGTAAGAACCCGTTCCAGTGGAAGGTGCCGCGTAGTAATTAAGCCCATCAGACCCACCGACGTTTGCAGTGTAAGGGAAGTAAATAAAATCATTGAGGCGTTTGGTTGTGGAATCGGAATTGGTAATAGTCGAAGTTCCACTGTCCAAAACACTGATCACACGATAAGAATTACTGACAGCCGCATTGCCATAAACCACTTGCCCTCTGGAGAAGCTCGCTGATCCGACACCACCATCTCCCAGATCCTGAGCAATTAAAGACTGCGCTTTCTTCGCGGCATTCACTGGTGCGGCATAAATATCACTGCGAAGTAATACTACACGATTCACCAGCGGATCGAGAGCTCTGATGGCATTCACATTCATATAAATATCGGCGCCTATGCCCAATAGACTCCCTGCAGGTTGTGCCACACGAAACAGAGCCGTTTGAGTAGGATCAATCTGTATCAGGCGTCTGTTGATTCCTGTGAGATTCAGAATTTTTGTCTGCGTGCCATTTTTGGAGTACAGAGTCACCTGAATGGAATTACTTCCGAGCACCAAAGGCAACTTGACCGTATAGGTGACAATGGGATCATTGGTGGGATAATATGTGGTAAGGGTATCTTTTCCACCAACGCGGGTAATTTTCATGAAATTAATGGCATGATCAAATGTGAGCTTTAAAGTGGCAGGACCGCGAATGATCGAATTAACGGCGACATTAAGTTGTAATGAATTCTCATCGGTGACTGCAGAGGTCCATGAAGACCCTTGGGTAGGAATAATAGTGATTGATTTTAGCGAGACCACAGAATCCAGAGGATTGATCGCCGCTGTGAGGGGGTCCGGATCTTCAGAATCCAGCAAGTCATCGCCATCGGTATCCTGATTCAAAGGATTGGTTTCCCAAAGAGTATCTATCACAGTATCCTTCCAACCAAAAACTTCCTCCCCATCGGAAAGACCGTCCCCATCACTGTCCCAACTCGTCTGGTCCGTTCCGAGAACGGCTTCTGTTCTGTCCGGGAGACCATCGTCATCAGTATCGGCAGAATACATAACCGTAATAACGCTGTGACCATTCGCGCCCATAGTGGAGGGATTATAATTCGCATAGGCTCCATACACCGTAATGGAATCACTTTCGGCCCGCGCTTGCATCACCACAGACCAGCTTCCATTGGTTACAGCCCCATTCTCAAGTCCATCAATGGACTGAATGCCATAATGACTATCGGTGGTATCGTAAACTACCGTGGCACCCGCTGTTTTGAGAACGTTCGCGAGCGAAGAGGAGATATAGCGATCTTCCTGGCTGGTGTAGAAATCGTTGTACTGATTGCGCGTCACAATGTATTTTTTTACCAGTTTTTTGGAAGCGGAGTAGTCCCCATAATCCACGTTGACCAAAGCCGTCCGATTATACACATTGTTCATGAGCGTATCAATAGCCCCTAAGGAAGTCAAAAAATGGATATTCTGTAATTGAACGGTAAGGCCACTTGATTTCGTGACAAGGGTTTCAAACAAATCCGGATTGTCAATCGTGGCGGAAAAACGCCTAGTGACCGTATTCTGATTGGCTGCCGCAGGAATATAAACACTGTCATCATCCATACGGAGTTCCCCTATCAATGTTTCCAGAGAACTCGCCTGATAACCATTGCTTGAAAGGCGGACCACGGGGCTCATGAGCGTGAGATTCTGACCGCTGTTATTCGTCAGTTTGATATCGATAGCGATGGTTCCTCCTTCACAGGTGGTTCCCGTGCTGGTGGAATAAGACTGGGAGCGATCCCAGTTTTCGGTCATGGATTCCGATTCTTCCTGTGAGAATGAAACACTGCCACCAACCCCTAAAGTACTGGTCAGAGACCCGCTGAGTTTGGCTCCCCCATCGACTTTCAATTCCACTTCACTTCCAATCATGAGTGCCACTTCGGCTTTCCAATTCAATTCCTGAGAGGCGGTAAAGGTGCTGGACTCAGTGTATTCCCCGCCACTGGAGATGGTTTCTCCGTAAGTTGTCTCGTTGGTAGTGGAATATTTGGCAATAAGTTCCGGATAGGAGACAGGCGTGAATGTAAAATCAGGGACATTCGCGACCAGAGGATCCTTACCATCCAGTATTTCCTGGTGATCAGAAACGCCATCCCCATCGGTATCGGTGAGTTCCGCATTGGTGAAATAGAGGTAGCGTTCTTCGTAATTGGTAAGGCCATCTCCATCGTTATCATTGGAGGGATCAATAATCAGAATCTGGCGGCCATCGGAGAGATAAGTGTTGATAGAATCCTTGTAACTATAAATGCGCAGTTTGCGTGTACTGGTAACACCATCGATAATTTTGGAAACGATCAAAGTATCTATGGCAGCAGTGTCAGCAGTGGCTGTTTTGTTCAATATCTGAGACGAACTCTTTATTTTTGAGGAGGTTGTCCCATTGCTATTGGTTTTATCGTAAAAATAACGGAAAGTCTGAGCATTTGAACCCGTGCGTAACACAACGAGGTAAAGACCGGAGCTTGATTTTGTAAGAATTGTGCTTAAGGACAGAGAATGTTCCCCAGCGGCAAACAC
>MNYL01000105.1 GCA_001873075.1 Fibrobacteres bacterium CG2_30_45_31
AATGGGCATGCCGTCCTTTACGGTGAACCAGAGAATTTCGCTCGGGGCTGCGGTGCCCCCGTTACCCGTGGGATTCACACGGTAGATGCGAGAGCCATCCGCAAACCAGTCAATTTGACAACCATCGCCAGACTTTGTCCACGTTTTCTTTTCGAGGTTCCAGATACCCGTTTCGCGCAGGGAACCGCGGAGCGTGATCGCCAAATATTTTCCATTGGGGGAAAGGTTCGGCTCTTGGAGAATGACATCTTTTTTACCAAAGGCTTGCGCACCATCCAAAAGCAATTTTTCTTCGCCGGTTTCCAGATTTTTGGTAAATACCTTCTCGGCGCGGGAGAATGCGATGGATTTACCATCGGGGCGAAACGTACCCCAAGTGGCATTATCCACAATTTTCTTTTCGTTCTGGCCATCAATGCCGATGGTCCAGAGATCCCATTTTTCCGGATAATTGGCATCATTTTCAGGAACCCAGCCGCCTTTGGAACGATTGAACATCACGGTTTTACCATCGGGGGAAAAGCGAGGAAACCAATCCACAGCATCGCCTTGAGTCAGCGCTTTCGGGTCAGAGCCATCCGCATTCATCACCCAAATATCATGGCGCGAATTGGCACGGGAAGTGGACCAGACAATTTTGCCTTTGATTTTCCCTTGAATGACTGTGAGTGCTTTTTGTTCATCACTGGTAGGGGCGACGGAAGTTCCTGTAGGCGCTTCCTGCGCAAGTGCCATGGTGGCGAGAAGTAAAAGGAAGGCTAATTTATTCATAATTCTCCATACTGAAAATCAAAAGTTTTATTTGAATCTTCGTGATTATCTTTACCAAATATACGAAAACGGAAGATACAAATAAAATGATTAAATGAATTTTAGAACCGCCACCATATAAAAAAGTTCCTCAAAAAAGAGGAACTTAAATGTTAACCAACCAATAGTTTTATTTTAAACCTAGTATGACCATTCGCTAACATCATTCAGCAATACACCAATCCGATCACCAACAATTCTGAAATCTTTGATATTATTGCCCGTTTCATCAACCCAACCAGTGGACAATTCCGCCGCCGAAAAAACTACTTATGCTTTAATGACTGCAATAAAGCATCCACACGAGATGTGAGTTTTGCAGCACCTAGATAACTGAGATGGTCTGTATTATATGCCATCTCGTCTGTATAATCATGAAATCCCATTTTATTTTCATCAAAAAGCATGATTCCCATTGTCTGAATCGTATCCAATATCTGTTTTGCCACAGAACGACGAACGCCATAAATTCCAAAAGCTCCTGTCTGTGCATACCCAGGATTTTGTGGATATACAATTCCAATAACAGTTACCCCTTGACTATTGGCTGCTTTCTTGATCTCAGATAGTAAGCCTAATTGAGTTTGCAAAGATGGGACATCCATACTATAGTTGTTGGAATCATGTTGTACTACAGGTCGGCCCCAAGAATTTGATGGCATAAGAAATGTCTTCGGATCATACTCTACATCTTTACTATCAAGAGGTTGAGGTGATTCTATGACATTAGAAATGAAATATTCTGAAACCCCATCAGGCCAGAAATTATGATTCTCATCATAAACATACCCAGGAACATTATCATGTATAGGGGACCAATAATCTGATATTTGCGTAAAAAGAATATCTGGAGAAATTTCGACAAGAAGAAATTTCAAATTTGAAATATGTTTGAGCACATAATTCATGGAAAGATAATTCATGCCATAGGAATCACCCGCTGAGTAGCCCATATTGAGTAACGTTTCAGAATGCAATGAGTCCGCAAATAAACCAAGCATGGTTCTAGAACTGCCAAGTGCAACTGCAGTAACATTATCAGTATTCTTCCAGAATTTTTCCATTTTAATTCGAAGCTCTAGTGCCGAAATAGAAGATTCGGAAGTATAATAAATGCCTGCACTATCTAAATTTATATTCATCGACAATGGTGTACTGGACTTGCCAACCCAAAGAGTAGGATGCCAAAGTTCATTTCCCTCTGCAAGCTTAATAGAAGATGAATCTTTGGTATTCAAAAGGTATATAGCAGAGTGAGCTCCCTGGGAATTGGTAATACTTGCAACAATCACATCAGAAATATTAGACCATTCAGTGTGATCAAAGGCAAAACCATCTGGAGCCAAAATACTTTGTATAAGATTACCTAAACTGTCTGCAATGAGTATTCGCTCATGAGTTCCATAATTCTCACCTACAAAGGCTTTTCCTGTTTCTCCGCCGAAATCAAGGAAAAGTGTGCGTTTTGTAGAATCTTGAGCAAGAGCAACGTTACAAGCTTGTTCTCCATTATACCAGACAACATCTTTCCCGTTGATATTTGCACGAAGTAACCGCGCTCCTGTGACAGCGAGAGATCCGTCTTCCGAAATACCCCCATGAAAACTACCATCATATATTTTTTCAGGAATACCAAAAATGTCATTGGAAAAAGGAACTTTCCAAGTAGACTTCTGCTTCCATTCTACATCAATTTTATTATTCCCCGCATCCGATACATACAACAACATAGTATCTGAACCATCCACTCTCCAGCGTGGAATTGCGGCACTTTCTACATCCAACTTAACTAAGTTACTTCCTTCAGCATTTAAATCTCGCACATAGATCTGAGATTTTCCACTGATCCCTTCAATTTTAGTACAGAAAGCAACACGTTTACCATCAGGAGAAATCTCGGGATGGAAAACCGGAAGAGTATCATTAATTTCTGTAACGCTTAAAGCAGTATTAAAAAAGTCAATATAAGCCAAATTACCGGTCTCATAATCCACAAAAGCCAGTTTAGTTCTGTATGTATTGGTTATTGCTTTAACTGCACGGGACGAGACTGGGATTACAATTCGCGAGGAAGAAACACCTGTTTTTGTAATCCAATTAGAATTAGTTATTTTGCCAAAAACAAGACGAAATCCCAAAGCATCGCCTTTCATGGAGGACGTTATTACATAAATATCGCTACGCGAAGAAGTAGTGATATTCTCTGCCGCATTGCGAAATGAGCCGCCTTTGACAATGCGCTGTCCAAGGTTTCCTCCATCAGGACCACCTACAAAATTGATTACTGAAGTATCCGAAAAATTTACGAACCAGTCATTAACCCACTCCATCACATTGCCTGCCATATCGCAAAGTCCAAAATCATTTTTCCCAATGGTGCAGATTGCATGAGCTCGATAATCAGAATTTTCACTAGTCCAGGCATTAGACAAATTCCAGCCACTTTTTGCGGCTAAAACCCATTCCGCTTCTGTAGGAAGACGATAGGCTTCTTTCTCTGGATTAAAAACAAGACCTTCTAAATTGATACAATTTCCATCAGTATTATAAGAGATTGATATATAAGAATAAGCAGTATCATACCCCTCTCGAATAGAGCGCTCATTGGCATACAGAATAGCATCATAAAAAGTGATGTTAGTTTGAGGAAATTCGGAACTATCAGAATTTGTTTGCCCCATCAATAAGGCATATTCACCTCGCGTCACTTCGCTTTTCGAAATAGAAAAGTTGTAAGAAAAGTGCACAGCCATTGCTGGTTTATCAGAAGAAGGGGCCGAAATACTATTTGTTCCAAGTTGTGTAGATTCTCCATCCGCTTTAATAAGCACCATTTCGGAATGAATCAAATCCTCTTCATATGAAATACTCGAAATATCTTCTTTTAAAGAACAGTTGTAGAGAAAAAAAGAAAAAAAGAAAAAAAGCAGTTTTTGTTTCATGTCAAGGAGATTCCTTCAAAAAATATGCAAATGAGAGAATTTTTTTCAACGAGATTATTTTTAGGAACTTATATATTTTATGGAAAATAGGGAAAAACGGCGAATGTCAAAAGTCTGAAAGGCTTATGTTGCTTAGTCTGAGATCTTAAGTATATAATTCCCATTTTTTATTTACAATGTTTCTCATATGAAAAGATAAAAATATTGAATACTACTGCCATCAACAAAATAATTTAATCATTTCATAAATGAGTACGCTTAAAAATTACTTATCTGTCCATAAAATTGAACGAAGTTGGGTTAAAAATAAAAAATTTCTACTGATTGTGTTCGTCATTTTAAATGCCGAACTATAACAAAGAACCATCATCCTATTTATCACTTCATTCTACCTTAACCTCTACGCTGATCTGTACCGCAATCTGTTTTTTTTCTAGCAACTCCTCGCTTCAAGGCATAGAAACTAAATTTTTAGAGGAATCTTAAATATGATCATAGATTATATAAAAATCATCTATAAAAACTAAAAGCCAAAAAGATTTTTCCTGTTGCAACGTTGAGGCTAAAAATACCCACTGTGAATAAAAATGGATAGGAAGAATAACTCTGGTTATTTTTTGTTCCTCTGCATCCCGTAAAAACGTCTCCGGACATTTTGCGTAGTTGAGATAGCGCTCGAAAAAGAGACCCGTTTTGAGAATAAAACGTCCATCTATATAGGTTTTGATTTGCGGGAGCTCCCACGCGAGGTAACCCCCGGAACGATCATCATTGAAGAGATGACCTGCGTGGAGTGCGGGATGTTTTGCCATCCAGGCGGAGGCTTGTACAGGAACGCGTTCCTCCGAAATCATTTGGGTATTATAGGCTCTGAGACTGCGCATCCAAAAACCCAAAATAAAAGACAGAAGCACTACCGACAGAACAGACATTATTACAATAACAGTGCGGTGCGCCGTCCGGGCCTGAAGAAATGGAATATTAATAATGGACGCGACAGACACAGGCAAAAGCAGCACAACATTCCGTTCCGCAATTAAGGCGAGGATCGCACAAATGCCCAGCCAAAGCCAACGCCAGCGTTCCCCCGTTCCCCTTTTGAGCGCGATGATCGCTCCCACAAGGGACACAATAGCCATTATGACTGCCGCAAGGGAAGCCCAACCATTCTCCCAAGCGAGCATTAAAGAAATCGGGGAACGGTTCTCTGCAATTTCGTGACTGAAAATGGTCGCTGCTGAAGTCACACCCACAAGACGATCCAAAAGCCCGAAGGGATAGAGCAAAAGAGCTAAACCCTCACGATGTAAAAGAGGCATCAGGAAAAGAATAGCGACAAGCCCCACACTCGCCCACTTCATTTTTGACGTGCGCATTCTCCAACTATCAGCAAAATAGAGGAACGCAAGAATGGGTCCTAAAATGTAGAGTCCCTGCGTTCGGCACCAAATAAATTGAATGACAATAATTGTCACTAAATAAA
>MNYL01000181.1 GCA_001873075.1 Fibrobacteres bacterium CG2_30_45_31
CGATTTGCGTTTCACGGGTTTGCCAGAGATTCCAATCCTCATCATCAATCATGCCAATAGCGCGCGCTTTGGCTTTGAGACGCGTATCCGCATTGTCCGAACGCAAAAAGAGACGATACTCAGCGCGGCTGGTGAACATGCGGTACGGTTCATCAAGCAAGAAATTCACCAAGTCATCGACCATGACGCCGATATAACTTTCCGAGCGCCCCAAAATAAACGGAGGTTCCCCCTTGACTTTTAAGGCGGCGTTGATCCCCGCCATCAGGCCCTGACCCGCCGCTTCTTCGTAGCCACTGGTGCCACAGACCTGGCCCGCAAAGTAAAGCCCCGGAACGTCCCTGCATTCAAAGGTCGGGAACAGCTGCGTGGCATCCACAGCATCGTATTCCACAGCATAACCGATTTGCAAAATGTGGGCATGTTCCAGACCCTGAATGGTGTGGAGCGCCGCTAACTGAATCTCCGCAGGGAGACTCGAACTGAAGCCATTCACATACACGCGGCCGATGTCTCGGGTTTCAGGTTCCAAAAAGAGCTGATGGCCATCCTTGTCACCAAAACGGTTTATTTTATCCTCAATACTCGGGCAATAACGGGGGCCACGACCTTTGATTTTTCCAGAGAACATGGGACTATCCTTGAAACCCGAACGCAAAATGTCATGGGTTTTCAAGTTCGTACGCGTGATCCAACAGACGCCCTCATTGTGGAGTGGATTTTGATGCCTGTCGCTGAAAGGCCACGGAATGTCATCGCCGTGTTGTACGGTGCATTGATCAAAATCAAGGGTCGATGGATCCAGACGGGAAGGCGTCCCTGTTTTGAGACGACGCAAACGTACACCCGCTTGCGCAAGACATTCAGAAAGTTTATCGGCACTCGATTCCCCCACTCGCCCACCAAAACTGGTATTATGCCCGGTGAACATTTTGGAAGCAAGAAAAGTACCGCTCGTAATAACTACGGATTTGGTGAGGTAACGATCACCGTTCAAAAGTGTGAGTTCCAAACGGTTATCCGGCAAGCGCGCGAACGCAGCGAGTTCCCCCTGAATTAAGGAAAGTCCAAACAACGAAGCAAGCGTATCCCCCGCTATTTCGCTGTAGTAATTCATGTCACATTGGGCACGCGGTCCCCACACAGCAGGTCCTTTGCTCATGTTGAGCATCCGGAACTGAATTCCCGCCTTATCGGTGAGGAGCCCCATGAGTCCTCCCAAGGCATCGATGTCACGCACGATTTGACCTTTGCTCACACCACCCACAGCGGGGTTGCAGGACATACGACCAATGGCTTTGAGATCCATGGTAATCATGGCGGTTTTGACGCCCATTTTCCAAGCCGCATGACACGCTTCAATACCCGCATGTCCGCCACCGATGACGACTACATCAAATTCAGAAATAATAGCACTCATTGACACAGCTTCTTTTAATTCATGACAATTTATCGTTTTCTTGATCAGGCGTCACGAGGGTCACGACGCTTTGCGGGAACGGAATACTAATGCCTGCGGCATCCATCGCTTCCTTTACCTTTTTAATGATATCCCAGCGCGTTTGGTGATAGCCCTCTACCGAAGTCCAAGCCCACAAATGAACATTCACAGCGCTTTCCGCCAGTTCCTCTGTAAAGACTTGTGGTGTGGGTAATTGGAGAATGCGAGGTTCCTCATTTGCCACTTTCATCAATACACCGAGAGCCTTTTCGATCGAATCTTCGTAGGCGATACCCACAACGATATCCATGCGGCGATTTCCGTTCCGCGTGTAATTGCTGATGGGAGAACCCCAAAGTGAACCATTTGGAGCGGAGATGTAGACCCCATCCTGAGCCACAAGAACCGTGGTGAAAAGGCCTATTTTTTGTACATAACCTTTTATTTCTCCACATTCAATATAGTCGTTAGCCTTAAAAGGGTGCAAAAAGAGAAGGATGATTCCCGCAGCAATATTGCTGAGCGTGTCTTTGAGAGCAAAACCGATCGCTAAACCGGCGGCCCCAAGAAGAGCGACAATACTTGCAGTGTTAATGCCGAAAATATCAAGAATCACAAGCACACCCACGATGTAAACCAGGTAAGAAACAATGGAATTCAGTAAAGGGGCCACTGCCGGATCTAACCCGCGTTTTTTTGCCCGATTCATCATGCGGCGAAGAATGCCTGCGATAATGCGGCAAACGAGGAGAACCAAAAGCGCGCCAAGAAACTTTTTCCCCAAGAGCGTGAGACTCATGGCGTTAAAATCAAAGAATCGCAAGAGTTGTTGAATCATGCCTCTAATTTAGAAAATCCTACCTGGAGCAAACAAAAAAGCCCGACACACGCCGAGCTTTCTTGTAAAAAGAGAATTTTTAATTTTAGAAAACGAGGTTTACACCCATCTGAAGTCCAATGGGAGTGAAGGACCAATATTCGTCACCTACATAAAGGTTGCTGTACATGTCAGAAATACCCACAACGAAGCGGAAGTCGAAAATTACATGGGGGTTCGCCACGATACCCATACCTGCGACCAAAGCCCAATCAATGGGTTCGCGAGCCGAGGATTCCAACAAATCTTCACTTTTCACCGTCTCGCCTTTGTTGTAAATCTTCAAATGATCGTAAACACTCACCGCCATCTGAGGGCCAAACAAGAATTGAAAACGAGAATTCATGGGAGCAAACTTCAAGAGAAGAGGAATCTCAATGGTGTATTGCTGAATGCGATTTTTCGCCGATTCTCCATTAATTTCATAAACGCGATTCAAGAGACGGTAATTCAAAAGGGCTTCAATTTCAAAGCTCGCGGTGTAGTCATTCAAAGGGAACGAAACAACCAAACCACCATTCCAGCTCAAACCACTCATATCATTGCCATCTTCATCTGAAATGAATTGGATACTACCGACGCCCGCATGAACACCGTACATTACGGTCTGTTTAGGACCATTGCGTACGGAATCGACATTGGCAGTCTCTGCCTTGGTCACTGCATAGGAATTAGACTGCATAGTTGCTACCGTGAGCATAGGCTGCGGCTCGGTAGAAGCGATGAAAATCGTATCCGGTGCAGTCGCAGTACTTGGCATGGCCACAAAAACGGTATCTGCTTTTGTCGTATCAGGGGCAGCAACAGTAGTTGCCTCAGTTGTAGCAACTGGTACCACAGCCGGAGCAGGGGTAGCGGCATTAGTTTGAGCCATGACACAACCGACAGTTAACATCGAAGCCATTGTTACTTTGCAAACCAAATTCATATATGTTCTCCCAGGTTTGATATCCCTATTGTTCTTGATTGTGTAAATCTACTATAATTCCCGAATATTGAAACACAAAGTAATATTTTTTATTCTCATTTTTTGAAATCTCTCAAAAAATCTGTATTTTCAGTAAGAACTTCTCTATTTTAGACAATTAGCAATAATGGAAATAGTACCTCTAGAAATTATACAAGTCCCAACAACGCCGAGCTAGAGCGAAATGACTCGATGAGCCTGTAACTTTTCTTGCCATTGGTAATCAGTATCTTTTGTTTTGTGAATGGTTTGTTACTTTTGATTGCCGAGGAATATGTCATGTTGATTAAAAAGATTTTTCCCTTTTTGCTTTTACCCGCTCTAGCAACGTCACTTGCTTTTGCCGCTACAAACATCGCCTGCGTAGGTAACAGTATTACCGCAGGCTATGGACTCGCTTATCAGGAAGATTACCCGACCCAATGGCAAAATTTACTGGGCACTACCGACTACACGGTGTTCAATTTTGGTGTGAGCGGTAAAACCATGCTCAAAACGGGTAATGAATCCTATTGGAGCGAGGGGGCCTTTACGAATGCCCGGGCTTCTTCCCCCAATGTCGTGGTCATTGAACTTGGCACGAACGATTCCAAACCATATCACTGGTACGCTTATCCCGATGAATTCCTTGAAGACTATAAGAGCATGATTGACACCTTCGAAATTTTGAGTAGCAAACCGAAAGTCTGGATTTGCCTTGCCCCCTACTCGAACAATGCAGGCTGGAATATACTAGACACATCAATCACTCTTCGCATTAACCCGGATATTCTCCAGGTGGGCTTAGACAAAGGGGTCAACATCATTGACCTTCACTCCACTTTTACCAATACATCTTGGTACGCAAGCGATAGCGTGCACCCGAACGCCGCTGGAGCCGTAGCCCTCGCAGGCATTATAAACGGCTATTTTCAGCGGGATACGTTGAAGGCCACCCAAAATGGGAACGTATTGAGCGCTCCTCCGGGCTATGCGTTTCAATGGTACTTGGATGGTGACCCCATAGAGGGGGCGACCAACAATACCCTGACTATTTCCACCTTAGGTACGTACAAAGTTTCAGTCAAAGTCGATGCGGATAACAATTCGCGCTTGGTGACTCAGGCACTCACAGTGACCGACATCAATCCCCCCACAGCCATTAAAGAACGCATATTCTCAATGAATATAAATGTCAGCGACGAAAAGCTACACATTACTTTGGCAAAATCCATGACAATCCAAGCGGATATTTTTGACATGCAGGGACGTCTGCTCAAAAGCTTTATGTGGCAAGGGTTTAAAGGGACAAATACATTTATTATTCCCACAGGAAATTTACAGCAAATCCTACGCGTAACGACTGACAAAACATCACAATTCTTATTTGTTCCCGTCCGTAAATAGATTTTATTACGAAGCGCACAAAAACGACTTCACTGATTCCGTATCCTTTAAATCTTTTTTATAGACTTATTTTTATTTTTTTATTATATTACCGCTGGTAATTACCGACGGTAATAAAGGAAATTATTTATGATTCGATTTTTATCTATCTGGAACTGGATCGCATTCGGTTTAACATTGCTTTTCTGGAGTGCTGTCGCCATTTCACACCGCGTGTTACTCCCTTGGGAACTTACCACGCCTCTCGAAAAAGGGGCAAGTGCCGTCACCTATGGTTTTCTGTTAGGAGACATGTTCTATTCCCTGCCCCTCCTGTTTCTTGCCGCGCGTGGGCTCGCTTTACGAAAAAGCTGGGGCTGGATGAGCGCTCAAATGGCCAATGCTCTTTGGATTTATTCCATGACCTTAATCCTCATTCGTGATGGTTTTACTCGCTGGTCTCCCGGAGGATTATTATTCATTCCCTTCCTGATCGTTGCCATCATCTCCATTCCTTGGCTCTGGAAAAATCGTTCCTTTTTTGGCATTAATTAAATACACAATCAAAAAGAAATTCATTGATGAAAATAATCCCTCTCGAAGAAAAATATCGTCAGCCAGTAACCGATCTTTTAAACTACAGCATTCTTAACGAATGGGCCGCGTTCCCTGAAAATCCGGTCCCTACTGGAATCTTTGATATTCTGCTTGATCTTGCGAAGGGCTATCCCGCTGTTGCACTCTTAGAAGCGGATGGAAGTTTTGTCGGGTTTGGAATGTTGCACGCTTTTCGGCAGGTCTCCGTATTTCGTACCACTGCGGAACTCACCTATTTCTTATGCCCCGACCATCGCCGCAAAGGGTTCGGAACACAAATGCTCCAATACTTTGAAAGCGAAGCGCATCGTATGGGGATCACCACATTCATTGCCAGTATCTGTGACAAAAATGAACCTAGCATTGAATTTCACAAACGCATGGGATTTACGCAACAAGGGCATCTCCCAAATATCGGTATCCGCCGCGGGCAATCTTTCGGAATAGTTTATATGCAAAAAGACATTGGCGAAGCATGCGAAAAGAAATAGATAAAGAGAGCATCATCAAAACAGCCAAGCGGCTCATGAAAAAAGAAGGTCCCTCACAGGTAAGTTTCCGCTCGGTCGCCCGTGAACTCGGATGCACACATACCAATCTTTACAACTATTTCCCGAATGCAGAAATGCTCGTCTACGAAAGTGGTGAAAGTATTCTCCAGGATATGGCACTCGCTTCAAGCGAAGGACTGGGTGTTCTCAAAAACGCCAAAACCCGCCTAGAACGGTTTTACAGCAATACCCTGAAACTGTATCTCGATCACCCAGGATGGTTTCATCTTATTTGGAGTTCCCCCTCGCGTACCGAAAAATCGTCAGAATCGGAAGCCCGAATCAACAGCTCTATTCAACTTTTTGTAAAAACAGCCCAAGGAAGTCTAAAGCATTGCAAAAATTACGAGGAAGCACACAACCTGATTCACACAGTGAATGCCTATTTACTCGGCGAACTGTCCATCTACTTCGGCGGAAAAAGTCTATTTCAAAATCGCGATGCCTTGGAATCGTATGTGGTAAAGCGCTGCGTGGAACTCACGCTATTGCTGGATCACGAATGAATAAAAAATCGTTTTACTAAACGACCACCCCTAAAAGGGGAGACATGAATAAACCCCCATAGGGGGCTATCTACACATTTCACATTCACTTTTCCAAAAACTTTCCGTATGCATAATAAAGACAAGTCTTCTCGAGTCTGGAAGGCAAAAGAAACCAACAGGGATTTCTGCACTGTTGCAACGAATTTTGAAACTGACATTCAAAAGGGATAAATGACCCATTTTACGGATTTCATTAAAGAATAACAAAAAAAAAGAAAATATTTTTTCACATTCCTTCTTTTTTATTTTAGTTTTCATCCAACCCGGTTTAGCAGAATTCGGGATAAAAAAATTCCAGGAGTGGCTTTATGGATTTCCCCAAAAACAACCAAGAACTTGACAAGCTGTTCCTACAGGGGCGGCAACCTGCGGTTTCTGATTTCAACGGAGATCAGTACTACGTAGACATTCTCACCGGCCTTCCCAGTTTTC
>MNYL01000123.1 GCA_001873075.1 Fibrobacteres bacterium CG2_30_45_31
CTTGGGAAATGCCCGCTTACCTCCAAAAAGCGTTCCCAAATCTGGACACCACCGAATGGAACCGCCTAGTACACGACACCACTTTTGCCCATGACCTGGGAGTCGTTGCAGACAACCTGGAAGGCTACTTGCTCCCGGAAACCTATCCCTTCTCCTATGATGCTAAAGAAAAAGACATCATTGAACAAATGGTGAAAGCAAATCTCCGTCTCAAGACCGAATTTGAAAAAAGAGAAAGCCCTGTCTGGAAAACTCTCGGCGGATGGCATCAGGTACTTACCCTCGCGAGCCTCGTGGAAGAAGAGACTGGAAACGTGGATGAGCGCCCTCTTATCGCCGGCGTATTTCTCAATAGACTTCGTCTCGGCATTTCGCTCGGCTCGGACCCCAGTGTGCGGTTCATTTTCAAAAACCTGACCGGGCCCATTTATAAAAGCCAGCTCGATTGCAATAGTCCCTACAACACGCGCAAATTTCTGGGACTCATGCCTGGGCCCATTTCTAATCCAGGGCGCAAAGCCATTGAAGCCGTACTCTACCCTCAAGGGACCAGTCATCTTTACTTTGTAGCAAAAGACGATGGCTCGGGAACACACTACTTTAGCGGATCTCTCAAAGAACACAATAAATACAGGAATATCGCGGCAAACGCCCGCGGAGAAAAGTAAGCGACCCTAAAAGTTGATTTGCTTTGCTGCCACCCCTAAAAAGGGAAAGGCGTGAACAGGCCTCCATAAGAGACTTCTATCACATTCTTGACTTCACCCCTGCTGAAAAATATGGAATTCATCCATCACATGGGAATTCAGGCGAAAGACTCGGGAAACCGTTACGGAATGAGTCGAGCGAAGCGAGGTCCTGAGAACCGAACGGAGTAAAAGCATTCCCGCCTAACTCCGTGACTATACTTCAAGCGTCGCTATAGTATCAGGAACCCCACGCAGAGGATAGGGGTTTCTTATGACTAACAGCAATACCCATTTAATAATAAAGAGGCCCGGAAAAAAGACCGGGTAAATTCAATCTCAAGTATCGAAATTTTATATACTTCAAAGGGTTGGGAAAGTTCCCATATCTATAAATCTGCAACAAGGAGAGAATCATGGCTTTTGAATTGCCTAAATTGCCTTATGCTTATACAGCCCTTGAGCCTTATTATGATGCACAAACATTGGAGATTCATTACTCCAAACATCATAACACTTATACGGTGAATTTCAATAAAGCGGTCGATGCGGCGGGACTCGATGGAAAAACGGCAGAAGAAATTCTGACCTCTCTGGATTCTGTGCCCGCCGATAAGAAAACCGCGTTGGTGAATCATGGCGGAGGTTTCTGGAATCATAGCTTTTTATGGGAAAGTCTTGCCCCGAATGCCGGTGGTGAAGCCAAGGGAAATTTAGGTTCCGCGATCAAGGCCAAGTGGGGCTCTTTCGCGGCCTTTCAGGAAGTTTTTAGCGCGAAAGCGGTCGGGCACTTCGGAAGCGGCTGGGCCTGGCTCGTGGTGAATCAGAAAGGCGAGTTGGAAGTTGTGGATACGCACGATCAGATTTGCCCTTTGACTCTCGGGTGGAAGCCTCTGATGGTGATTGACGTGTGGGAACATGCTTATTATTTGAAGTTCAAAAATGTGCGCCCGGACTGGGTGAAATCCTGGTGGAATATCGTGAATTGGGACAAGGCCGAGGAACGCTTTAACGCTATTTCGGGCTGAGTTCTTTTTTGGGGTAGCCGAAGACTACAGGCTGAGGCTAGGGGGCGATGGTTTGATGAACCGCGCAGAGCGACGCCCCCTTTCCCAAAACGATTTACAGGTTTTTCAAAGTTTATTTTGCGGCATGAAACCGATACGAGATGTGTGACGGGTGAATGAGAAATCGCATTCGCCATTTTTAATAACTGTACAGTGAACAACATTATTCTGAATTATTTTGTTATGAAATGTGCCAGTCGAAAAGTTTGAATTTTGTTACTCCAGCTCAGAGGGTTCCCCACAAGAATGAGGATGGCGGCGAATAAGGTTCGTTTACGAGTCGTTGTCCGTTTTAGTTTGTGCGTTTTTTTATTTGAATTTTTTTGGAAAATAGTGATAGGATTTTTATGATTTTATTTTTTGCGTTGCTGATTCTCGCTTCCGTCTTTTCGGCGAAGGTTACGAACCGCTTCGGGATTCCCGTTTTGTTTGCGTTCCTTGCCGTGGGCGTGATTGTGGGGAGCGATGGTTTGAATTTGTTTTATTTTAACGATGCGAAGCTGACCAAAAAGATTGCCGATCTTATTTTGATTTTTGTGCTTTTTGATGGCGGGTTCCGAACCACGAGAAAGCAGTTGCATTTGGTCGCGATGCCCGCTTTGACGCTCGCTACTTTGGGAGTCATTATTACCGCCGTGGTGCTCGGGGCTTTTATTCATTTGGTGATGCATTATGATTTTATTACGTCGATGATGATCGCCTCTATTATTGCGTCAACGGATGCAGCGGCTGTTTTTTTGATTACCAAACAGAATCCGATTCAGGGACGATTGGCGGCTACTCTGAACGTGGAATCGGCGGCGAACGACCCGATGGCGATTTTGTTGACGCTCGCATTTGTGAGTATTCTTGGGGGACAATCATCGACGCCTCTAGAGTTTGTGGGAAATCTGCTGTGGCAATTCAGCGGCGGCGTGCTGATTGGATTCCTTATGAGTCATGCGGCGCGGTTTCTTTTTGATCACCTGGAAGTGGAAAATCGCGGGTATTATTATGTGCTGATTGTGGGTGTGATTTTGCTGACTTATGGAGCGGCGGATTTTATCAGGGCGAACGGAATTATTGCGGTGTTTTTTATGGGCTACTGGCTCGGCAATTCCAGTTTTGTAGGGAAACGCGGGGTGAGCAATTTTCTGGAAGGGATCGCCACCTTTGGGACGATGGCTTTGTTTGTGATGCTCGGGCTGTTGGCGTTTCCGAGTCACTTTGTGAATATTTGGAAAGAGGGACTTTTGATTGTCGTGTTGATGGTGTTTATGGCGCGACCGATTGCCGTGCTGATTTCCACTTTCCCTTTTCACTATCCTCTTAAAGAACGCGGGTTTCTGATGTGGGGCGGCATTAAGGGCGCGGTGCCGATTGTGCTTGCGACTTACCCTGCGGCTTACGGTTTGGATCCGAATGGGAATGTGTTTAACATTATTTTCTTTGCGGTGATTTTTTCCTGCTTGGTGCAGGGGTCGACTCTGGGGCCTTTGGCGAAGCTTTTGAAACTCACCGGTGGCCCAAAGCAACAGGGAACTCCATTTTCCGTAGAATTACATTCCGTAAAAAAAAGCGACCTGGATGTTTTTGAGTTTTATATTCGCAAGGACACGGACTGCGTGGGTAAAACCATTATTGAACTGGGGCTTTATAAAGACGTGGTGATTACGTCTATTGTTCGCAAAGGCAAAATTATTCCACCCAAAGGCGATGTGAAATTATACGAAGAGGACATTCTTTTTATCCTTGCCCCGGTGAAGCTGATTAAGCCCCTCGCGGCACTTTTGAACAAGGGAAAAAGAATCGAGGAAATGTAGTCCTCAATGATACTCTAAGTTACGCGCCGAGTTCAAAAAGGTGAATGAGCGAGAGAGAAAACAGGGAAAGTGCCGCCCAAGTGAGTGCCCCTACGGCAAGGGCAC
This sequence comes from Fibrobacteres bacterium CG2_30_45_31, assembly GCA_001873075.1. GTDB lineage: Bacteria > Fibrobacterota > Fibrobacteria > Fibrobacterales > Fibrobacteraceae > UBA1313. The sequence goes on from MNYL01000123.1 coordinate 3,661, forward strand.
GGCGACCGTTATGCCAAATATGCCCTAGATGCGTAATCAAACCAATGGCCGCAAGCGCAAGTACCATAAGCCATTTTCCAGCTGTCGTGGCCCACTCCCACAAGGGAGCTCCGGTATCTCCGACGACCACGCGAATGCCAATCGCTAGGGCAAAACCGATGGCTGGTAATGGGAGCGTACGTTTCCAGGACCCCGCCTGTTGTCCATAAAAGCGCTGCCTTAAAGCGATCACAATGCCGAGGGGAAAAATCATGAGTGTCCTTGCCATTTTCACAACGGTTCCCACATCGCCCGAGTCCCCACCGTAAGAGAACGCGGCGGCGAGTACGGAAGAGGTATCGTTAATCGCCGTACCCGCCCACAATCCAAATACCCGGGATTCCATTCCCATGAGGTGTCCTAAAAGCGGAAAAAGAACTGCGGCGATGATGTTGAAGAGAAATATGGTGGAAAGTGCCTGAGCGGTTTCTTCTTCTTTGGCGTGTATAATGCCCGACATCGCAGCAATGGCCGAGCCCCCGCAGATGCAGGTGCCAGCACCTACGAGCGTCGCCGTATTTCCGTGGAGCCCGAGTAAACGAGAAAAGAACCACGAAGCTAAAAGAGCAAACGTCACCGTGGTCACCATAAAACCGATGGAACTTCCTCCAATGGAGACGACTTGAGAAATATTCATTCCAAGACCCAACATTACCACTGAACCTAGTAGCGCATATTTGGAAACCTTTTGACAGTAAGGCACAATGCCGGACTTCAAAGCCAAAGGAGCGAGAGAGGCTCCGATCAAAATGGCGAGAACGGGGCCGCCCAGCAAGGGAAATAGCCCCCCCAGCCATAGAGCCGCACAACAGACAATTGCTAAGAAAACAACCGTCGCCATCATTTTTTGATGAGAAGAAAGAGTGGGTGCAAGAGTTTTATTGGTCATGATTTTCTCCTTGAGCCCAAAGTTAGTCATTCCACATACTACTGTAAAATTATATGTTTTTATAATTTTGATAGGTAAATACCTATGATTGGAGAATTCAATGACCCTTCGACACTTTCAAATTTTCAAGGCGTTATGCGAAGAATTGAATATGACGCGCACCGCAGAAAAACTTTTCATGACACAACCTTCGGTGAGCCAGGCTATTGCAGAACTGGAATCGCATTACCAGACAAAATTATTTGACCGCTTAGGTAAAAAGCTCTATCTCACGGAATCTGGAGTGGAGCTCCTGACCCGCGTTTCTGATATTCTCTCGCAAATTCAGGACACCGAAAATGTATTCCAGGAAAAAAATCAGAGGCGGCGTATTCGCTTAGGGGCTACTGCAACCGTAGGGAGTTTTGTTTTGCCTACACTGCTTCGTAGTATTCACAAACGAGATCCCGATTTAGGAATTGACTTTTTAGTGGGAAATACAGCTCAAGTGGAAAAGGCGCTACTCCATGCGGAACTGGATATTGCTCTCGTCGAGGGTCGCACGACATCTCACTTATTGCACCGTCAGTTTCTGCTCAAAGATCCTTTGGTATTAGTGGCTCACCCATCCCTCTTGCAGGGAAATCAAACCTACAAGCCAAAAGATCTGGAAAAGTTTTCTTTTTTACTCAGAGAAGAAGGGAGCGGTACCGCCGAACAAGCACTCAATGCACTTGCCAATTGGGGCATTGAACCCCATATTGCTGGTCGCATCAGTAGTATTGAGGCTTTACATCGGTTGGTACTCGCGAAAGAAGGCCTTGCGTTTTTACCGCGCATCGCTGTGGATACTGATTTGAAGAAAGGAAAATTAGCGGAGATTCTTGTTGCCAAAACACAAATCGAACGCAGTTTCTGGATCGTCCACCACGCTTCCAAAAAAATTGAAGGCGATCTTTTGATTGTCAAGGAATGTAT
>MNYL01000224.1 GCA_001873075.1 Fibrobacteres bacterium CG2_30_45_31
TGCTTACGTGTTACTCACCCGTTCGCCGCTCGGCTCAGTATTGCTACTGTCCTCGCTCGACTTGCATGTATAAAACACTCCACCAGCGTTCGTTCTGAGCCAGGATCAAACTCTTCATTGTTTTATTAATAAGTCTTTATCCTGACACGCTTCACTATTTTTCAATTCAATTCAATTGACTTGAACCATCACTCAAGCACATCTCCAAATCCTTCAATAAGCCTGCTAAACGCTTTGGTTTAGGTCACCCCCGAACTCTCGTCCGGAAGTGAGGCCAATTGTAGAAAACCCATTCCGGTTTGCAAGGGATTTTTATAAAAAAATTCATTTTTCTTGTTTTTTTAACAATTTACACGTTTTACCGCAAATATTCGCTCTAAAGAACCCTTTTACAAACAAATTGTCCACAGTCGTAATTTGGGTTTTCAGTAGCCTTTTGGCAAAATCAATCTAAAAGAGCCTCTATTTGCCCCAAAAGGCCCGCTACAGAGCCCTCGATTTCGAATCGAGTCGCCTCTGTCTGGTGTCTAAACCATGTCAATTGACGTTTGGCAAACCGGCGAGTCTCTTGTTGCACAGACATAAGGACTTCATCAAAGCATTTCTTTCCGCACAAATGATCGGCCCATTCTCTATATCCTAAACTTTGCCAAGCAGGAGCGTCTATGGGAACCGTATTCAAAAGGGCTTCTACTTCCGCAATCCATCCAGCGGCAACCATCCTGACAACACGTTCATCAATGTTTGCATACAATACTTGTCGCGGGCGGTCAAGCCAAAAAGTTTTGATCTTACCAAGGCCACCCACACGATTGTTTCGGATATCTGAAAACTTCTGGCCCGTTTGCGTACAAATTTCTAATGTCCGCAGAATTCGCTGTTTATCGCTTGCAAGAATTGTTTCCATTGCTTTTGGATCTTTTTCACAAGCTTCTTTGTACAAAGTTTCTAAGCCTTCGCGATCTAACCTAGCATAAAGTGTTGCACGCACATTTTCTGAAATGGAAGGAATTTCGGGAAGCCCTTCAATCAAAGCTTGTAAGTACATTCCCGTTCCACCCACGAGCACGTATTTTTTTTGCGAAGTATTTTCAAGTAGCTCCTTTACCTCTTTGCAAAAACGCCCCGCCGAATAACACTCCAAGGGAGGCAAAAAGTCAACGAAATGATGAACCACTTGTTTACGGTCCTCAATCGTTGGCTGTGCTGTACCTATGCAAAAGCCCGTATATATTTGTCTAGAATCAAAAGAAATTATTTCTGCATCGTAATGCTTTGCAAGCAGTACTGCAAGTTCTGTTTTTCCGACACCGGTAGCTCCGACCAAGGCACATAGGATAGGCATACGGCATCAATCTAGTTATATTTGTCCTGCATGAGAAAATTACGACACTTAATTATCTTTCTTTCCTTAGTGACCATTCTACTCTTCGTAGGATACGTTGTTCCTCATTTTTTTGCTGTTCCACAAATTTCATTTCTTTCTCAATTTCAGAGTTCTCCCGAAGTCACAGATACAATCCCCACAGATACACTTCCCTACATAGACCAGTTAAAAAATTCAATTCCTGTAATTAAAGTGATCCCCGCAAGAAAATCCAACCGAGAAGTTTGGATGGTGGGAAAAGGAATTTCCTTACCCAATTATTTGTTACGAGCACAAAAGCATCTTGAAAAGCAACAAGGTCGGGTACTTCGCATGGAAGAACTTGCGAAACCGAATGCGGTGAACTTTGATTTTAGAACTCCCGATGGGGATACGCTTCAAATAGAACTGCGCACTTCAGAGATCTTCCTGGATAGCGCGTCTCAAATAGCAGTCGCCTTTATGGTGGATACCTTGACGTTAGAATCGCTCAACGCTCTCAACAAACTTCCTTTTGGTTATGCCCTTTTAATCACTCCATTTCAGGCACCCCCGAGTCTATTTTACGATCTCGATCGATTAAAAAATAAGGAACTGGTTATCTGGCTACCGATGGAATCTTATTCCCTCCAAGAAAACCGGCTCGCTCAAGATGCTATTTGCATTCACCATACAGAAAAAGCTATTGAGGAAAAAATTGAAAACGCGTTCAGCAGAATTCCAAATGCAGCAGGGGTGGCGACACGCATGGGTCAACGCGCCGTCGAGCACCGCAATCTTCTCAATGCTCTTTTCAAACCCATCAGCGAACACCAACGGTGGTTTTTAGATTTGACACAGAATCGTTATTCAAAAGTTCCAGAAGCTTGCAAAAATTTCAGTATGACATGCAAACAAATAACCCCCTATACAACAAAGGTCTCTTTGGAAAAGTATATTAGCGATGGGTTATGGTCTGCTACCCGTACAGGCAGTGCTGTATTAGTACTTCCTCTTACAGAGGAATCCTTAGGAGTCGTTAAAGATCTTAAAGAAAAAACTTCTGTACAAGGGACAGAAATAGTCAACCTTTCTAATGTTATCGCCACTGGCGAATAGGAGTTGAACATGGCAGTCAAGTTAGGTGTAAACATTGACCACATTGCGACGATCCGCGAAGCTCGGAAAATCCGTGAACCAGATCCAGTCGCCGCCGCAGTCCTTGCAGAACTTGCCGGTTGTCATGGAATTACAGCTCATTTACGCGAAGACAAACGTCACATCCAAGATCGTGACATTCGTATTCTTCGCGGCGTGACCACAACACATCTTAATATGGAAATGGCCCCTACACAAGAAATGGTTCAATTTGCGATTGACGTTCAACCAGACATGGTCACCCTAGTCCCCGAAAATAGACAAGAGATTACCACAGAAGGTGGACTGAATGTTGCCGCCAAAATAGAGGACTTAAGTCAAGTCATTGCAACACTTAAAAACAATGATATCGCAGTGAGTGTGTTCATTGATGCGGAAACAGATCAAGTAAAAGCAGCTCGTAAAGTCGGTGCCGACTTCGTCGAATTCCATACAGGTCGTTTTGCAAACGCTTTTGATATGGGTACGGCACAAGATCTCGACCGCGAATTTTCCGCCATGCAAGACATGACTGTTCTTGCTAGGAAATACGGACTGCGCGTTAATGCGGGTCACGGACTGAACTATCGAAACGTGGGTTACATCGCGTCTATTGAAGGCATTGAAGAATTGAACATCGGCCACAGCATTATCGGGCGAGCCGCTCTTGTCGGCATGGATCGCGCGGTAAAAGAAATGCTCGACGCCATTCGACGCGCCGAGCATTAATTTGTTCAAAACTAAAAAAGCTAAGTACTCTGGGTAGCATCGTCGCTTTCGACGAGTGCTTCTTTGTATTCTTCAACGGTTGCCACATACTCTTCGATCATGTTCTTCTTAGAATTCAAGTGGCCCAAAATGATATTCAAATGCTCTTCCCGAAACACAGCCTTCAACTGGCGAGTAGCGCGGCCCTTGTAGTCCCATTCCTTAAGAAGTTCATCGGAAATGACAAAACTATCCTCAAGAGCCACAAAATACATTGGCCCCCAAACAGCCATATCTTTTTCTAACTGCATACATTCGGGTTCTGCAGCCCCCGGAGTGGCCATATACTTTTGAATGTGACGTGTACGAACATCTTTGATCTTATCGATGCGCATATACCCCATAATCACATACTTGTTCTTAAAGTCCGAAGCACTCATTCCTTCATAGCGAGTACCAAACAAAACGTATCGAGATTTATTTTTGACAATGCTATTCATGTTCTTAGCATTGCAACAGCTAATGAGCCCATAGGTACTTGTCTCGTAATTTGGCTCAAAAAAGCAACCTTTACCGTTTTCATTCAGTTGGTCGCGGACAGGAACAATGGACTGATGGCTGGTTTCAACGTATAGCAAGGCACCGGTAATATTACCGCGGTAATCCTGCCATCCTTCAAGGTTAATCTGTGTTTTTGGCATTTTTTTCTTCCAGTCATAAAAAAGGTGACGTTTAAATAAAAGAAAACTGATCGGACCTAAGTAGGTTCGTTCTCTGCCCCGCAAGATATAATTTGATTATCAAAAAGTCAATGATTCAGCAAAAATTTGAGTTTCTCCAAATAAAGAAGCCCCCATTTCAAAAAATTCTGGGGTATCCGTAGTAAAAAAATGCGTTTTTCCGTTTTTTTTAAGCTTTGAATCTATTTCCGGGTGCTTCTTTAAGTATTCAACCGTTTTGGAAGCCACTATTTCCCCTTGAGCAACGAGCGCGATTTGTGATGGCAACTCCAGACGAATAAGGGGTTCGAGTAAAGGATAATGTGTACAAGCGAGGAGAACCGTATCAATTTGAGGATCTTGAGCTAAAAGTTTGGATACATCTTGGTGGACAAAATACCGAGCTCCTTCAGAATTCAATTCTCCATTTTCTACAAGAGGAACCCACAAGGGGCAAGCCTGTTGTGAAACCGCCAAGTTCGGGAAAAAATGTTGTATTTCAAGGGGATAACTCCCAGAAGCAACCGTCCCTGTAGTGCCCAAAATACCAATGTGACCTGTTTTAGAAATGTTTCCTATTTCTTCTGCAGTAGGTCTGATAATGCCCAAAACCCGATTATTCGGGGCAATATGCGGCAAATCTTGTTGTTGAATGGTCCGAAGAGCTCTTGCAGAAGCGGTATTACACGCTAAGATCACCAAAGGACAACCCTTATCAAACAAAGCGGTAACGGCTTCCAACGTATAACGGTAGATGGTTTCAAAGGTACGAGATCCGTAAGGAGCTCGCGCATTATCTCCCAAATACAAGAAATCATACTGTGGAAGCACCTTTCGCAATTCGCGAAGAATGGTTAAGCCACCGAATCCGGAATCAAATACACCGATCATGTTCAAGAATATAGCTATAACCAGAAGATTTCGCTCTTAGGATAAAGAACAATAATCTTAAATTATAGGACGCCTCTAAAAATTGGTTTGCAACCACAAAATTGATAATGTTGTTCTAATAGCCTCTTTTAGCAACGACTGTTGCAAAAGCCGAATACAACGACAAAGCTTGCTTTGACACTGTTGAGGCGGAACAACAGAGCGAAGCTCACTAAACGATGTGCCACAGCCAATTTGTTGCAGTGTCACGTTGTTCCATCCTCACCCCTGCGGGGCTGTGGGTCAGCTCTGCGAAGCCTGATGTTTCGCTACAGGAAACCGACTTCTGGTTGCAGAAACGGAATTTTTAGAGGTGTATTATAGTGTCTTTGATGTCTTTTTTTG
>MNYL01000125.1 GCA_001873075.1 Fibrobacteres bacterium CG2_30_45_31
GTCCAACTCTACTCTCAGCGGACTCACCGAAGGAGATGCTGGATCCGATGTGTTTGAAGGAGTGAGTGTTGTAAGTGTCGTAGATTCTACTATAACTTTTTGTTCGCCCACAATACGCACCCAAGGGTTGTAAAGATGCGGCGAATTCCCACTTAAATCACGACCCACCCCGGGAACAAAACGCACACTATCACCTACCGAAGGAACTTCACCCACACGAGCACTATAAAGGATTTCATAACGGTAATGCTCATCATAACGCCCGCCAGAAATGGAATGGAACACTCCATCCATTTGTTTTCCTGAACGCCAAAAGTGATATTCAAAAAGGCTATCAAATGGGATTTCATTCGCTTCGAGTGATTCACTAAAACTTAACGTCAGTGCAACGACATCGTTTTTGCGCAAAACCACAGAAGCACTCAAAAGAATTGGGCCCACTTTATCTTGGATACGCCCCGTCACTTCAAAGGGAACCGATTTTCCTGAATCAGCACCCTCTGTGGGAACATAGGTAAACCATGTGGTCACATCACCAGAATAGGGATTTTCTTGCATCCCCGTAAATACGGCTTTCGTAAATGCATTAGAAGTGAAGGACAAAGAAGATTTACCCATTTTTGCAGAGTTCAAAGCATTCCTATTTTCAGAATGAACAAGACTATCGCCAAATTGCCAAAAGAGGGAATCGGGGGAATCTTTGCCGCTCAGTGACCGGCTGTAATTCAAGTATAGACTGTCCGCAACACCGTCGCCATTCCGATCATACATTCCTGCAGTTTCAAGTGTAGGAACAGGGGGTTCTCTAAGAGTGATGTTCTGCCAAGAAAGCATATTGGATATTGTCATTCCAGAAACAGTGAACGACGCATTTTCTACACCATGTCGGCTCATCACCCAGAATGTGGCTCGCCCATTTTCAAGAACAATGGATGTTATTTCATGTTGCAAAGAATCTAAGAAAATAAGAGAATCTGGAGTCGAGAGCTGTAATTCTTCATTACAAATGGAGCACGTGGCTCCCATATAGAAAATACCCACATTCACAGGATACGGCGTCGCAGCCCATTCTCCCAAAGTGGTTGTGACCACATCTCCAGGGATTTCAATCCAAGACGAGTCGGCGAAGGCAATGGTAGGGAGTGGATATTCCGGGATAGTGAAATAAATTTCATCATACAAGGAAGGATCGGAGGCAAGAGAAAAATGCAAGCAATAAATTCCTGGCGCTAAAGAGCGATTGAGAATTATTGCCGCTGTGTCAACCGTAAATCCAGTATAGCCAGAATCAATAGTGATACCGCCATAGTTGAGGCCTTCAGTAAGCGTGACCCCTTTTTCAGAGAGCGCCCCTCCCGTTAGCATAAAATCGGAAGCCGCGAGGGTCGTCTCTGTAGTGAGTATTTTTGAATAGTCACACGTTAAGGATTTGCCTTTCACAATTTGCCAAATTTCATATTGAATGAGGTTCGCAGCAGTGTTCATTTTTTGAGGATAATAAGTTCGTTCCGTTTGCAAATCCATGGTCGTACGCATCATGAAATTGGAACCGGGCCTAGATCTTTCCGCATAAAAGATGTGGAAGGAATAAGTTCTGCCTTCCACTAGGGTGTCGCCCGTGGTTCGACCAATGGTGTCAAGGTTCACAGAACCTTCCAAAGCCGCATGTTTGCCTCCCAAATCAACCACAAGACGTTCATCAATAAAGACCCAAACATCATCATCGCCACGAAATTCAAAATACTGACCCTTTACATACCTAAATTCCGCTTGTACTTTCATAGAGAAACTGTAATTGTGCTTTCCCTGCCAATCTTTTCCTGCCACACTATCCCATTTGGGATTCTCAATGGTCGAGTCACTATCAAGATATTGGAAATCATCAATGGGGAAAAAGCCCACTTTCCCCGCGGCTTCATCTTCATCCATATCAGCGACCCAAAAACCTTCATCGTCCAAAGTCATCTCAATATCACGGCAAGTCGCATTGGTATACCCCTTTTTAATGGTATCCGCAATAAACCAACCGTTGAGATCATTCGCCGCAGTACATTCCGAGGGAAAAGAGGCGTCATTGCGAACAGGGAGACCATTGGCACCAAGACTATTTTGCACCATACCCGTCATCGCAACAGAGCCGCCTCCACACTCATCACTCCCAATGCCAAAATCAGGATCCGTCACGTTATCTTTTTCTAGCTCGCCTAGCCAATCAAAAACCATCACAGCAAGATTACGAGAACACTCTGCGAGTCCCCCAGGGAAAGCAGTGCTTAAAACAGGCAAGCCTGAAGGATATGGATACGGTTTGATCCAAATCGAATCGCTAATACTCATGAGGCTATCCAAAACAATAGGCGCCCCTGCAACAAGGCCCGATGCCGTATAGATTTCGCGACCAATAATCTGTTTAAAAAAGACTCTATTCATTACGGTTGTTGACGTATACTTCGTTTGATACCAGCCACAATACCCCGGAATCGCTTCCATATGTACAGTATCCTTCCCCACAATCATAGAGGGAATTGTATTGCTCCAAGGGTTTCTAAAACGAATAATATGCGTGGAGTCAAAACACACACCAATGCCAAGTTGTGCAGAATTCGCCTCCGAAGAAGCGTCCATTCCGTCTACAAAAACTTGCGAATTTTGAGATAAAACGGGAGCAACATCCACCGTTCCTTCAATCGGGAACGTTTGATTGGTCGCTGAAGACTTGAAATAAACGGGCATTACAGAAGAAACGGAAGTTTTTTCAAGAGTGACAAAAAACCAGCCGCAAAGCGAGGTATCACCAGTAGCGACTTGCATTGCTAAAGTGTCCCCGCCCCAAATCATCTGAGGAACCAGGCGAGAACCCCAGGGACTCTTGAAATAAATTCGCTTAGAATCATCTACGAAAGCACTTGAAGAACTCGTGATTTCTGAAGAAGAACTGGAAGGGGGTGAAAGGCTCACCTCATAAGAGATCTCGGTAGTGAATACCCATATTTCTGTAGTGCCCCCTGCAAACAAAGAATCCACAAAAGGATGCAAATTCCAAGAGGTGGATTCCGTTTGAAGAGAAAGCATCCAATGCGAACCAATGGAATCGAATGAAGCGTTGATCGTAAAACTAAACCAGCCATCCCCTTCTGGAGTCATTCGACAGGAATCGTTCTCCGTTGGAGAACAGAAGTCCCCCAGCAAGTAGTGATTTTCATTGACTATATCGCTATCAGAGGTCCACGGTGATTGTATATGAATAACATGGGGCTGCGCCCAAGCCGAAGTTGCCAGAAACAGGCAAAATCCAAAAAAAACAAAAGAAACCTTACCCATCCCATTCTCCTATAAACAAAACCCCAATTGTTCTCAAATATAGGACCAATAAATATTTTTTCCAAGTAAAATTAACTTCTTAAAATGGCAAATTTAACAACGTATCAACGAAATAGGAGGGTTTTAATTGTTCTCAGCAGTTTTTATCGGTTAAAAACGCAGCCAAACAAAAAAGAGTGCCGTGAAATAGCACTCTTCAGGTTGAAATATTTCTGGATCACTCACGTTGTAAAAGCACCATTGTTTCTAAGTGGGGCGTCCCCGGAAACATATCCAAGGGTTGAATGGTGACGGGTTTATACCCCAAAATTTTCCACATATGGAGTTCCCGTGGGATTTCATCCGTGCCACAAAAGATATGGAGAACGCGATCCGGATTACGAGCGGCAAGTGCGGAAATCACTCCCGGTTCCGTTCCTTTGCGAGGCGGATCCAAAAGGATTAACTCTGGCCGTTTAGAATTTGGAATACGTTCCATCACAAAATCCGCGTTAATATTGCCGGTCATAAAGTGGAAATTCTTCTTTTTTAAGAATCGAGCACTATCTTTTGCGGATTCAATGGAGGGACCTTCCCATTCCACTCCCAAGACCTCTCCCGCAGCATCACCAATGCCAAAAGAAAAAAGACCATAACCACAATAAAGATCCAAAAGCCGATGCTGTGGCGTCACCTTCAGCAAGCGAGAAGCCTGTTCTAACATCTGTGGAATCTGAGATTCGTTAATTTGGCTAAAGCCCGTCACGGGGTATTTTAATCGGAATTTTCCGAGATCAAGGGAAAGTTCGCGAGGACCGTAAAGCGACTTAAAAGCGAGTGCGTCTGTAGGACGCGAAGTTTCAAGGTAATAATCGGAACACGTGGGATCAAAGTAAACATGAGCGGCCGTTACTTTCAATGGCAAGTCTTGTAAATACACCGCGATTTGTTTTAGCTTGCGAACCACCGTCGCATCCATTTTGAACACATTGAACAAAACCACCCGATAACGATAAGAACCCCGAATGATAATCCAATTTAACGCCTCGGCCAGCGGCAAGAACGCAGGCGTCGATAGCTTCTCTGCCAAAAACTCATAAATGGCATTATGTTCATCCGGCTCCAATACCGAAGAGAGCCTGGCGTCTTCGTCTTGGTTTGTCGCAAAACCAAGCACAAATTTTCCATGAAAAAAATTGGCACGACGCTTTGTAGTGGTGCGATAGCCGCGAGGAATAGGACTTGCAATGATAGATTCGAGTCTGCCTTCTATGTTATTATTTCTACAAAAAAGTGTAAAAGCTTGTTGTTTGATTTCGAGTTCATCTCGATAATCAAGAACACTTAAAAGTTCCCCAGGTACATTGGAAAGTACCGAAGGACAAAACTGTTTTATGGCTTCTTGAAAATACATAAGCTCCCCTTATTTCGATACCGTCATTGGTTTATTTAAAATACGAATTAATTGATAGGGTTCACCAGACTCATCTACATGTTCTTTGCCTGTAAAGTCTAAGAGCACCATGGAAAAGCCTTTTTTACTCTTCAATGAGAGAATGCGAGGGCTATTCGCAAATTGAATACGAATAAATTCGAGAGAATCTTTATAGGATGCGGCGCTAACCTGAGTGATTGCGGAATCCCGCATTTCAGTTTCTTCTATTTGGGCTCCCCCCAGAGAATCGAGAATCATTTTAACTTGAACGCCTTCACAATCTTCGCAGGGGAAACGCCCTACATAAGTCCCCGCAAGTGTTTTAGGGGCTTCAATTGCAGGGAGTTTGGAGAATACCGGTTTAGGTTGTTC
>MNYL01000202.1 GCA_001873075.1 Fibrobacteres bacterium CG2_30_45_31
ATCAAAAAGAAAAAGCCTATGAATAGCAAAATGCATTCTTCTAAAACTTTTTATTCGAAAATAGAATTGAGATATTCTTTAGCGGACACAGCGATAGGCATCAAATACGCGCGTTGCTTTGCCTCTGCAATTTTATCTAATAATTGTCGTGCAAGTTCCGCATTTGCGTTCTTTTCGTAACTAAAATCGGGAGGAAAAACAACCTTATTGACCCTTTCCCAATACTGACGCGACTTCTGAGAATAAACCGGGGCAATGCCATACCACACTTCGGTCTTTGGAAGTTGCTCCAACCAGAGTTCCAACATTCCCACGGAAAAAAATGGTTGGGTATAAAATCCGTCACTTCCCGCATCTATTTTGCGGAAGGCATAATCCAATTCTTCACGGAACGAGCTTCGGAAAGGATCCAAGCCCGTATAAACCTTTAATCCAGGAAACTGAGTTTTGACAGAACGAACCGCGTGAAGAGTCGTGAGCCCGGAAGGGCAAAAATCGGGATTGTCTTTGGGTGAATCTCCACCAATCAAAAGAACCTCTTTGAGACCCAGTTCAATGAGAGCTTCCAACTTATTCAAAAGATCTGCAGAGGTACGATCAATCATGCGAAAATGCGGAGTGGTCCGAACTTTATTACGAAGCAGTTCTATGGTAGGCTCATAGGACTTTATGGGAAGCGAACGAATCTCCGGGACATTAATGGAAGAGATTAGCGGGTTCGCTGCAATATTTGAACATGCTTCGTCAACAATTCCCTGGAGGGAATGAGGTACTAGTTCCAAAGCAATTGAAGAAGGAAGTTTAAAATTCATAGGAGTAAATTTAATTTTTCCGCGGGAAAATTCAATGCTTAAATGCGCATTTTTGCATTTATTTAACTTGAATTTCCGGGTATTGTGGAAGGGTGGCAATGGGAGAATAGTGTCTTCCATCGGCATTTTGAGCGAGAAAACGCCACCCAGCCCCCAATCCCAACATAATGTATTGAGGTCTGAGCACTCGGAGGTATTTATTAACTTGGACTTCTAAATCAGCCAAAGAACATTCATTGTGGCGTTTGCATTCGACCAGTAACCAAGGATTTTTCACAGAGGCTCCGGCTCGAAAATGATGAACGAGAATATCCACGCGATCTTGATTCCCTTTTTGAATACAACCCAACCCAAATTCCACTTCAATCAAATGACTGGGGACGTGAACAGAATCCAAAAGCCACGCCACCACCTCTTGGCGCACCTGTTCTTCGGGAGTGGCACAAATAGCCTTTTTCCGCACAGGATCAAAATATTCCATACTTCCCAATATAGAAGAATATGTTAAATTTGCGGTGACCCTCTCTAGGAGAATGAGATGAGAAAGCGTTTGCTGAGCGAAGGTGCTAAAGAACTTTCGTACGAAATTAGAGAAATTGTTAAAAAAGCCGATCAACTTCATGACCTTGGGCTCCCCATTCATTGGGAAAATATTGGCGATCCCATTGAAAAAGGATGTCAAGTTCCCGCGTGGATCAAAGACATTCTTACCTGTCTTGTGAACGAGAATAGAAGTTATAGCTATTGCCCCTCCAAAGGGGTGCTCAAAACCCGCGAGTTTCTTGCCGCACAAACCAATAGAGTCGGTGGTGCCCAGATTACCGCCAACGACATTCTGTTCTTTAATGGCCTTGGCGATGCGATCGCTACCATTTATGGGCTTCTCGCAATGACAAGCCGTATTATCGGGCCCTCGCCTGCCTATAGCACCCACAGTTCCGCAGAAGCTTCACACGCGCATACCACTCCTATCACCTACCGTTTGGACCCCAAGAATCATTGGTATCCTGATTTGGAAGAACTGGAAAATAACATCAAGTATAACCCGAACATCGTGGCGATCTTGATTATCAACCCCGATAATCCGACAGGCATGGTGTACCCTCTGGAGTATTTGAAAAAAATTGTGGATATCGCTCGCCGATATCACTTGTTTATTTTGTGCGATGAAATTTATAACAAAATTGTGTACAACGGAGCACGCGCATACGCATTAGCTGAATATATCGAAGACGTTCCTGGTATTGCCCTCAAAGGAATTTCCAAAGAGTACCCATGGCCGGGGGCTCGTTGCGGTTGGGCGGAATACTACAATCGAAGTCTCGACCCAGAATTTGATTTATTCTGCCGCGCTATTGACAATGCGAAAATGATTGAAGTTTGTTCCACTACGATGCCACAACTTACCATTCCAAAAGTTTTGGGAGATAAGCGATTTGCGGCGCATCGTACTCACTTAAATGAACTCATTGGCCGTCGCAGTTCTATCATCAGTGAAATTCTTTCTGAAGTCCCTGAATTGAACTTCAACCCAACCTATGGCGCTTTCTATAACACCATTACATTTAAGGATGGAGTTCTGAACAACAGACAAACTTTAAAAATTGAAAATCCCATCATTCGTGAAAAAGTCGAAAAGTGGTGCGAAGGGGTGAGTTTGGATTATCGATTTGTCTACTATCTTTTAGGCGCCACAGGGATTTGTGTCGTCCCCAGTAGCAGTTTCTGTAGCGAACTTCAAGGGTTCCGTGTTACGCTATTGGAAGAAGATGAGGACGAACTACGGAATGTGTTCAGTACCATGCGCGATGCCATTCGTAGTTATGTAAAAAGCGACAAGAACAAATAGATCTTGAAAAAGCATTCACAAAAAAGGATTCTTCTATTGAAGAGTCCTTTTTATTTTTCAAAGATGAGATTAAACCGACTTTATTGGAATCGGAGGGAAAGGCAATTCGAGTTCAATGCTTATAGGGCAATGATCCGAACCTTGAACCTCAGGAAAAATATTGGCACTGACAATATTATTCTTAAGATCCTTATCCACAAAACCATAATCAATACGCCATCCTACGTTCCTAGAACGGGCTCCCATACGATTGGACCACCAAGTGTAGGCATCGGCCTGAGTCGGGTGTAAATAGCGGAAAGAATCCACAAAACCTGCGGCAATGTACTTGTCAATCCACGCACGCTCAACGGGGAGAAAACCACTAACTTTTTCATTTTCTTTGGGACGCGCAATGTCTATTTCCCGATGACAAGTATTGTAATCCCCAAGGGTAATTACGTGCTTACCTCGGCGCATCCAGGCAAGCGAATTTTCCAAAAAAGCGTCATAAAAACGCAATTTATAATCAACGCGATCTTCCCCTTGTCCACCATTGGGAAAATAAATGGAATTCACCACCCAATCAGGGAAAACCAACTGGAGAACGCGGCCCTCTTCATCAAATTCTTCAATATCAAAACCGTAATGAACATCATCAGGTTCAATTTGACTAAAAATGGCAACGCCGCTGTAACCCTTCTTTTTACGACAAGCATTCCAATAAGAAAAATAGCCTTCTGGGGCCCGAATGGCCTCTGGGATTTGATCTTCCTCGGCTCTTGTTTCTTGCAAACAAAGCAAATCCGGCATTGTTTTTTGAAACCAGTCTTGGAATCCATTCTTTGTCGCAGCACGTATGCCGTTGACATTCCAGCTATAAATATTCATGGGTGAGTGTATTCTCCTCGTAACCGAGAGACAAAGATAGCTTAACCCTCTCTTTTTTAGGAATACTCAGAAAAAAAGACTCGCCATTCAGGGTAGATATTATATTTAATCTTATGGGCACCTCTAAAAATTCATTTTCTATGGAATCAATTGTGACACATCGCAATAGTTCGTCACTCAAAGTGGCAAATAACATCATTATTAGCCACTTTTCATTTCTGCTCTTGCTCGGTCTCACTCGATTCCATGGTCGCAAACCAATTTTTAGAGGGGCCCTTATGAAAAAGAATATTCTCTCGCTAATTGGACTCTCTGGCATAATATTTTTGATGGGGTGTGGCGGGACTTCCAAAGGCGAAAATTTGGAAGTTCCAACCGATTTGCCGCCTATTTGCCGGGACATTGATTTTGTGACCCAACCAGACATGCGAGAAGTTTGTGGCGTTCGCGAGGTACGCTACAAAGCTTATAAGAATATTCCCCAGCAACGCTATTTAATAAAACCTAAAGATGCCTCTTTGGTCAAAACAGACAAACAATTAGAACTCCGTTTTGCGAACACTTTGCCGATTCTTCTCTCGGGTCCCATCGTTGATGAGATGAGTTTTAGCCAAGAGATGCGGTTGCAAAAAATCAAGAACAGCTATGATTATTTTGAAGTCTACCCTAAAGATGCAGATCGTATCCGTATTTTCAAGATTACGATTCCAACAGATGTGGGCAACTTCTATGATTTCTGTTTCCGGGTGCCAGACAAACAAGGTAGAGAAAGAACTCGCACCATCGCTATGGGCAATCGGTTGGAAGCCATGACATGCAAAGATTTTGATAGACTTGTCAGAGAAAATACAGTGCCCAAAAAGAAAAATAAGTAGTCCACTCCAATTATATCGGATTGTCCAAATCCACAAAAGCAGACCGGATATTTAAATCTTCTTCAATTTTTTTTGCAAGAGCGCGTACTCCAAAAATTTCTGTTCGGTGATGACCGCAGGTCACAAGATTGAATTTTGCCTCTTCCACAAAAATGGGGGTATTTTCTTTGATCTCCCCGGTGACATAAGCATCCACTCCTAAACTAATCGCTTCAGGAATCCCAGACGCTCCTCCTCCAGAACAAATGGCGAGAGTCTGAATACTTTCTTTCCCGAAGAAAAAGGACTGTTGTACTCCGTGATCAAAAACTTGATCCAAGCGTTCCATAAATAGAGGCACAGAAATCGGTTGACTAAAGGCCGCGAGACATCCCACAAAGCCCTCCCCTTCTTTCATGAATCCACCATTCACTTGAACTCCTAAAAGTTTTGCAATTTGTGCATTATTGCCAAATTCAACCTGTCCATCCAGAGGCAGGTGAAAACCAAAAAGATTGATGTTATGCTGCATGAGGTTCTGAATTTTTCGGCCATGAATTCCAATAGGAAGCCCATTATCATTATTCCAAAAACCATGAGGGTGGTGAACAATAATACAATCCGCACCCTTTCGAATGGCTTCGTCCACTAAGGATTCCCGAAAAGAAACCCCCGTAAGCACATGCGTAACCTGAGAGTTCGCTTCGACACACAGACCATTAGGGCAGTAATCTTTGAACTTTTCAGGGGTAAGAATTCGACCTAGCCAACGGGAAAATTCAGCAAGTTGCATTGTGTTATTCCTTTGAAGCAAATCTAACAGGATAAAGTTAAGTAATCTAGGACTCTTGGTTTTACTAAAAGGCGTCAAAATCGGTTGTCAAACTCTATGCGTTTTTCTAGATTTGTGCATAATCACATAAGGACATAAAGCAATGGCCCACTCTCTTTTTACTTCTGAATCCGTATCCAAAGGTCACCCCGATAAGGTGGCGGATCAAATTTCTGACGCGATCCTGGACGAGGCTCTTAAACAAGATCCCAACAGTCGGGTTGCCTGCGAAACCTTAGTGAACACAGGGCTCGTTGTCATTTCCGGTGAAATTACCACTAAAGCGCATCTTGATTTTCAAGCGATTGCTCGCAAAGTGATTAAGCATATCGGCTATACGGATGGAAAAATTAATTTCGATTATGAGAGTTGTGCCGTTCTCGTCGCTGTAGACAAGCAATCCCCAGATATCGCTCAAGGCGTGAATGCGAGCGCCGCAGAAGGAAAAGAAGACAATAAGCAAGGGGCGGGCGACCAAGGAATGATGTTTGGTTATGCCTGTGATGAAACCCCTGAACTCATGCCGATGCCAATTTCTCTTGCTCATAAATTAATGGCCGAAATTCAAAATCTTCGCGAAAAAGGTACAATCCAGTGGCTCCGCCCAGATGCTAAAAGCCAAGTGACTGTTGAATATGATGAAAATGGGAAACCGGTTCGCGTGGACACCGTGGTGGTGAGCACTCAACACGATGAATTTGTCAATGGAAAAGAACTCACGCACGCAAAAATTGAAAAGACCATCATTGATCTGTTGATTAAGAAAGTGATTCCCGCCAAACTTTTGGATAAGAAAACTCGCTACCTAGTGAATCCCACGGGTAAATTTGTGGTCGGTGGTCCCCATGGCGACTGCGGACTTACCGGACGTAAGATTATCGTCGATACCTACGGTGGTATGGGTCGTCACGGTGGTGGCGCATTCTCTGGAAAGGATCCTTCTAAAGTGGACCGTTCCGGGGCCTATGCCGCTCGCTATGTGGCAAAGAACATCGTGGCTGCGGGCCTTGCCAGCCGTTGCGAAATCCAAGTCGCTTATGCCATCGGTTATTCCCATCCGGTATCCGTGTTGGTGAATACGTTTGGCACAGGTAAAATTGACGACCGCGAAATTGAAAAGCTCCTGCCGAAATTCTTTGACCTAAGCCCTGCAGGACTGACCAAAATGCTCGATCTGAAAAAGCCTGGGTATTTCGAAACTGCGGCTCTCGGCCACTTTGGTCGCAAGGGTCCTCGTTTTACTTGGGAAAAGACAGACAAAGCCGAAGCATTAAAAAAAGCAGCAAAGATTTAATTTATTGGTATTCACGTTGCACTGTTATTGATGCAGAAAAGAAGGGCAAACGGTGAGTTTGCCTTTTTTTATTTTCAAACTTATGTTCAAACATAAGGACTACCCACTCCCCTGCCAAGCCTCCTCTCTAATCTCTTGGATTCAATTTCCCGTAGCCTAGAGACCAACAACTATCTCTGTTTGATTTGATGTCATTCTGCTTTCAGTGTTATATTGGGATTACCCCATAGCTTGCGACGGAATAGTTCATTACGGGATAGTTGTGCAAAAAGAAATTTTTAGAAAAACTCCCCCACAGCAAACTTTTGAAAATTCAAAGCCTCATTAATTTTTAAATTGATGTTATTCAATTTTTTGTTTTCTCCATAGGCATCCCATGAACTCCAGACTTTCCGAAACACAGGCTCTTGATCTTTTTTTGAATGCGCCCTTACAAGAATTGTGTAAAAAGGCCAATGAAGAAAAAGAAGCTCGTCATGGAAAGTACGTGTACTGGGTCAATAACCGCCAAATCAATTACACAAATATTTGTGTTTTACATTGCAAATTTTGTTCTTTTTCAAAAATAAAAAAGGACAGTCCTAATGCCTACGATTGGAGTCATGAGACGATTTTAGAAAAAGCCGCGCAAGCGGTCGCTCACGGTGCAGAGGAACTCCATATTGTGGGAGGCTTACACCCCGATCACCCATTTTCTTACTATGTGGAAATGCTTCGCAAGTTGCGCAACGCGTTCCCGAAAGTGAATTTAAAAGCATTTACCGCCGTCGAACTTTGCCACTTTGCGAAGCTTTCCGGGCGCGCGCTCAGCGATATTATCGCGGAGCTGAAAGCCGCAGGCTTGGACGCTCTGCCGGGGGGAGGCGCTGAAATTTTGGTGCAGAGCGTGCGCGACGAAATCTGCGGGGCGAAGGAAACTGGGGAGGAGTGGCTCGAAGCTCATAGAGTGGCACACCAAGCGGGAATTCATACGAATGCAACGATGCTGATGGGACATATTGAAAAGCCCGAAGATCGGATTCGTCACATGGCAATGCTTCGTGACTTACAAGATGAAACGCATGGATTTTTCGCGTTTATACCTCTCGTTTTTCACCCGGAACATAACAGCCTCGGACGTATCATCACTCAAAAAATGAGCCCAGAAGATATTCTACGCACTGTTGCCATTTCACGTCTTTTTCTCGACAATTTTCCGCACATCAAAGCGTACTGGATTCAGATGGGCTTGGACACCGCTCTCCGCGCCTTGCACTGCGGAGCTTCGGATATGGATGGAACCATCATCGAAGAAAAAATTACCCACGCTGCAGGGGCCAATACCGACGTGGGAATGAGCCCTGAACGGATGAAGGCATTGATTCTCCAAGAAGGGCTTGTGCCCCTGGAGAGAAATGCAAAATACGAAACGGAAGAAAAGTTTCGTCACTATTGATTCGGTATATCAAGCCGCTGAGGATGATTGCCCTAAAACATAAATATGTTGGCACCTATATGACTAAAGCTCCAGCAAATCAGCTGGGGGCGTTTTGCCAGAGGCCATCGCTGTCCTAGTGCGGCTATTCTGAATTTTTCAGAGTTTATCGCAATATTTCAAAGCAATATTGAACCGTTCCCTAAGGAATATCGTTCGGTAGAATTCCCAGGGTTCTCGACGCCTCAATATCAATAAGTCTAGATGTGGAATCCGCAAAATTGCCTGCGGTGACTTGGGCATTATACTTGTCTATGCCAGAGACATTAGCCTGTTCGTAAGTCGCAGGAGCATCACCCCAAGCCTGGGTCGTTTCTAGAAAATTAAGAGTATTTCCACCCCGTGTCGTCCGCCAGCCAATAAAGGCGTGTCCAGGTATATGAACAATAAATACCTGAATGCCGATGGATTCCAAAATGGAGGCAAAGAGGAAAGTACCTTCAATACAATTCGCTTGATGCGTTCTTAAAACTTCAATCGGGTATTTTATTTTTTGTCCAATACTCCCGGCATCAGGATTATTGACATAAGAAATCTTTTTGGCAGTAAGCATTTCATACACCGCCTGCACTTGCATCGTGACACTTTCTTCAACCGTTTTACCCGAATAG
>MNYL01000144.1:0-490 GCA_001873075.1 Fibrobacteres bacterium CG2_30_45_31
CATGGCAAAGTAAGTTGCCATGGAATCCAGGTGCAAATCCCGGTAGCGTTGTGGGATGACATTGAGCAACACCGCTAAATCAAGCATGTTGTCGTAAAAAGAAAAATCGTTGGAGGGAATCCCATCAATACCATTCGCGGCAAGTACTTTCCAGTGTGCGGCTCTGAGTGTTTGTGCCGCCTCTTTTAAGGCCTCGCCTGTAATTTCGTTTCTGAAATAGCGTTCCGTTTCAAATTTGAGTTCGCGCAAAGCGCCGATGCGGGGGTAGCCAATGACGGATGTTTTCATCTGGGGTCTCCAATGAGTTTATAGCAAAGAACTTTTGTACAAAGTTTTAATTGTGCATGAATATAGATTTGATTATTGTTATAGTCAAAATCATAATTACTATAGTATCTGATAGCTAAAAACTATAGCATAAAGATTTCCTGAGTGGTTTTAAAAGTGGGTCACAAGGCCTCGTTTTGTGTCCTTTTTCGAATAAAACTCA
>MNYL01000144.1:502-6341 GCA_001873075.1 Fibrobacteres bacterium CG2_30_45_31
TGTAAGGAAAATTTATTTGCTTTAAAACGAATTTTCCATAAGAAAAGATTTTTGCTCTTTATTGATAAGTTAAAAATAATGAGGATTAGGTTATCACTTGCTTGTATTCTTTGCCTTGGGGGCGTTGCGGGGGTGTCCCCCGCAGAAGGGGTAGCGAGCAACAACGTGCGAGCGAGGGGAAAACTTTCCCCTGCCAAAGAAAAAGTTCATAACTTATATTGTAATCATGCGTATGAAAACTGCCTAGATACGCTAGAATCGGTTTATGCACCTCATTTTGCACTGGGAACGAATAACGGGTCCAAATTTTAAGCGGAAAGAGTATGCCGAGAATAACAGGAGTTTTGAAAAAAAACTGGATTGTCTGTGAATCTTTTGATAAATCAACAACGAAAAAAAATTCTATTCCGATTTTTTTTCATTTTATTCGAATATTTTTTCTCCAAAGCGTCTTAAAAAATTGGGTTATAACTGAACAATTAAATAAAATGAGCGAAGTCTCATGAAAAAGTCTTACAAAAAATGAACGTTGCCAGAAAAAGAGAGAAAGTTAAATGAATAATAGATTTCAACCTTCGTCATTATGTGCTGTTCTTTTAGTATTCATTTTAGCGAACACCTCAGAGGCTGCTACTGAATACTCTCTTTCTGTTGCTCTCTCAGATAGCATAAGGCCTGTGACTCATGTTGCTTCTGGCTCTTTATATGGTCTGACAGAAAGTCTGCCGAGTGATTTTGATAACTTAGTAGCGCCTCTTAAACCCAATGTATTTGTTCAACCTGCTTTAAGCGGTTCGACACATCAGCAGACTGTCGCCGCTGCGGCCATCCCAGTTTCTGCAAGGCTTGCGTCAACCACGGGAAAAGTACAGATTCGTTTAGCGGATGTATTACCGGGATGGCCTTATAAGTGGCCCGGTCAAGCAAGCTGGCTCGCTTCTGTTACTTCTGTTATCAATAGTAAAATTGCATCGGGAAGAAGCAATTACGATGGATATGAAATCTGGAACGAACCCAATGGTGGTGCCGATGGTACATGGTCAACAGCAAATGAGTTTCATACGGAATGTTGGAAACCCACGTATGATTTGATACGTTCTCTGGATCCTGATGCAAAGATTATTGGACCATCCTATTCCTATTACGATGAGACTAGTATGAGCGCATTCCTGACATTCTGCAAAAAGAATGACTGCCTTCCTGATGTTATTAGTTGGCATCAATGGGGTTCTGCTGAACTCAGCAGCAATATTGACAAATATAGGGCGTTGGAAACTTCTCTGGGAATTTCTGAGAGAAAAATCAGCATTAACGAATATTCATCGTCAACACATACCTACGAGGGTAGCCCTGGTGTTTCCGTTCCTTTTATTGCAAAGTTTGAACGCAAAATGGTGGAGAGTGCTTGTATATCCTGGTGGTTTACGGCGTTACCGGGAAGATTGGGAAGTTTATTGACCTCCAGTAATGAAAAAGGCGGAGGATGGTGGTTGTATAAATGGTATGGCGATATGACCGGCTATATGGCTAAGGTGACGCCGCCAAATGATAACAGCGAGGGTGTGGATGGATTCGCATCCCTTGATAAAAATGAGCATTATGCAAGCATTATTATCGGGGGCAATAGTATTGGAACCGTCAATGTAAAAATCAGCGGATTCCCGGCTTCATTCGGATCGAGTGTCTATGTGAAGCTTGAATATGTTACCTGGGTTAATAAAGACACTCCTGTTTCAGGCACTACACTCATTTCTACAAAAGAATACCAAATATCCAACGGATCCATTACGGTACCAGTCAATGTGACAAGTCAATTCTTCGCCTACCGTCTTTATGTCACTCCGGTAGTTACAGTGGTGTCTCCTGTTGTTCAGTTTACATCACCTACAAAGGATACAAGTGTTGTTGCCCCCGCGACGATAAACTTTGTAGTTGCCGCCTCGGATGCAAATGGAACGGTTACTCAAGTAAAATTTTATGATGATAAAACTCTGCTTTCTTCAGATGACACGGCTCCCTACACATACGAATGGACTGATATTCCGGCCGGAATCCACACCATCAGAGCGGTGGCGACTGATAACGATGGAAATACATCACAAGATTCAATCCACATCGGTGCTCAAGCTCCCTATGGTGGCACCTCATGGTCGATTCCAGGCACCATTGAAACTGAAAATTATGACGTGGGCGGTGAGGGAGTGGCTTACAGCGACAACGAAACGGAGAACAGGGGCGGAGCTTACCGCACGGACGGCGTGGACATTGAAGGTGATGCCACGAATGGATACAAGGTTGGGTATACGATTACTGGCGAATGGTTGGAGTACACTGTGAATATCGAGGCCGCTGACACTTATACATGGGAAGCCAGGGTCGCCTCTGGCGGTACTACAGGAGCTTTCCAAGTGCTCATTGACGATATCGCTATCACAGATACCATCAGCGTTCCGAGCACCACTGAGTGGAGTATTTATACCACTCTGACTGGTACAACTCCGGCTCTCACTACAGGTCAGCATATTATGCGCCTTGTGGTGGATGGAGACTACTTTAATATGGACTGGATTTCGTTTAAGCAAAACACTTTTGGACTGGTTCACATGACGAGTACGGTACTGTCTAATCTGACTACGTACCAGGTGTACGATTTGCGGGGCAAGAAGCTCGGCGATGTGAAGGGAAGTAACGATTCGGAACTTCATGTTGCTCTGGCGAAGGCTTTCCCTCATCCGGGCGTGTACATTGTGAAAAGTGTCACAATGCAGGGAACTGTGATCCGGAAGTGGGCGGTGAGGCAGTGATTTAGATTTTTCTTTACCATTAGGGGAGGAGACGTCCTCCTGTTATGAAATCGAAAGTATAAGATGTCTTTAATTGCGGACGTCTTACTCCATTTTGCGTTGATAAAATATCAATGAAAGCCACAAAAGAAAGAATTTTTTGAAAGTTCTTAAAGATATCTTAGGGAGTGATATGATTCCCATCGTAAAAATAATTCGTAGAAATTTATAAGGAATGTATTTGTTATGAAGGGTTTTAAATTAAACGTGCTTTGATTGTTTGGGATATCGCCTTCGGAAATGAGAAAAGGCAACTCGGAATGAGCTTTTTTCATTTTTACTTTGATAACAAGTCAAATTGGTACAAGGACATGAAATACATCTCGATGAATTCAAAAACTCAATGGTTACTTCTCTTTGTAATGTTTTTGTGTATGCCCATTGGAACGGCTTTTGCAGCGAAGACGCAGGCGACTTATTATGTATCCCCCTCGGGGAATGACTCCAATCCCGGCACGGAGATCGAGCCTTTCCGCACTGTCACCAAGGCTCGTAATGTTGTGCGGACGCTGAATGGTTCCATGACGGGCGACATTGTTGTGTATCTTCGTGGAGGGACCTACCCACTGAGCAATACAATTTCTTTTGGCTCTTCTGACGGTGGTAGCAACGGATACTATGTTCGCTATGTGAACTACTCCGGTGAAACGCCCCTTTTGACGGGCGGTCAACCCATTACGGGCTGGTCCGTTTGCGATCAAGCCAAAAATATCTGGTGTGCGAGCGGTGTGAGTTCTCGTTTTCGCCAACTCTACGTCAACGGCACGAAGGCGGTCCGCGCGCGTTTTCCGAACGTGGGCACGAACGGATCTGCTAATTTCTACCGCCTCACCAAGGTGGACACAACGGGTCGTGCTCTAGATGTAGCGTCTTCTTATGTATCGAACTGGAACAACTTCACCAAGGTAGAGATGCATTTGATGATCGCTTGGGCCGATGCCACGCTGCGGCTCGCCTCTTATACCACATCGGGAACCACCTCCAAACTGAAAATTCAAGATCCCGAGGGAACGATGCTGTTCAATCGGCCTTACCCGATGCTGGGTGTGACATTCGGCGACAAAACGAAGCAGCAGTGCTTTTATTTTGAGAATGCCTACGAGTTCCTCGACCAAGCTGGCGAATGGTACTTGGACGAGTCTTCGGATATCGTCTATTATATGCCTCGTGCAGGCGAAACGATGGGGACGGCAACGGTGGTGGCCCCAATCCTCGAAAATTTGGTTACCGTGACTGGCTCCAGTACATCGCAGAAGGTGGGTTACCTTTCGTTCCAGGGACTGATTTTTGCGCACTCCTCTTTCATGCGACCCAGCAAGACAGGCTTTCTGGACCTACAGGCGGGTCAGTTCAACGTTGCTGCACCTGGCGGCAACAAATATATGCTCTGGAGGCCTGCCGCGGGCATCACTGTCACTAATGCGCACCACATCCGCTTTGAGCGAAATGTATTCGCCCAGATGGGAGGTAGCGGTCTTGACTTTATCTCGGGAACGAACGATGATATGATCATCGGCAATGTGTTCTCCGATATTGGGGCCACCGGAATAACGGTTGGCAAGTTTGCCCAGGACTCCACGACCGAAATCCACATCGCCTATAATCCTTCCGATACCAATGAAATCTGTACGCGTGATACGATTAAGAATAATTTTGTCACAAAAGTGACGACAGAAAATCAAGGTGCCGTGGGCATCGGGGCTGGCTATCCTAGGTACATTGACATCGAACACAATGAAGTGTCCTATACGAATTATTCCGGTATCTCGGTCGGATTCGGGTGGACTAAAAATGCAAATGCGATGACTGGTAACAAGATCAACTGGAACAACATCCACCATGTCTCACAGCTCCTCGCTGATGCAGGATCCATCTACACGCTTTCCAATCAAGGTTCCGGTTCAGAGATTCAGTACAACTATATGCATGACATTTCAGGATCCCAATGGGCAGATTACTGGATCAATGGAATCTATCTGGACGAAGGCTCGAGCGGTTTCGATGTCAGCCACAACGTGTTTGTCAGCGCGCCCTCCGGCGTGGCATGTAATAGCTGTGGAACATACACGTCATCAGACAATGCTGGAACATCAGCCACAACGATTGCGAATGCGGGCATTGAATCCGCGTACACCGATATTAAAAACTATCTGCCTATTCCGCTCCCGGATTTTTCTGAAGCCATTCCTCAAGCCCCTTATAAAGCACTCTCTATTCCAGGTCTTATTCAAATGGAGGATTATGACGAGGGCGGAGCAGGCGTTGCCTATTATGACAGCGATAGCGAAAATTCGGGGGGAGCTTACCGCGCCGATGATGGAGTAGACATTGACACGGCGGACGCGAGTGGAACGTATGCTTTGGGCTGGCTTATTTCTGGGGAATGGACGGAATATACGGTGGAGGTCACCAGTGCAGGAATTCAACCATTCCAGGCCCGAGTCGCTTCTGGAGGGGACGGTGGAAGCTTCCACTTAGAACTCGATGGTAAAGCAATCACCTCGACGGTGACAGTGCCCAACACGAGCGACTGGAGCATATATCAGACAGTCAGCGGCGAGACGGAAAGCCTTTCTGTAGGGATGCACATATTGCGTTTCGCGGTTGACGGCTCCTATTTCAACATTGACAGGATTCACTTTGGAGACTCAACGCTCTCAATTCTGCCAGTCCAGAATTTGAAACAGCAGGGAATAGAAAAATATCGAATCTTCAACATCTATGGAAAATATATGGGATCGGTTGTTGCGAATTCGTCCCAAGAGTGTTTATCTGTGATTCGTAGTTCCTATCCAGTGGGAATCTATGTCGCTCGCTCAAATAAGGGAATTCAGAAAATTACCGTGACTCCATAGGTCGTATTGTTTAAAGAAAGGGAAAATAAATCTTTGAAATTTCTTGTGATAGTTTTGCCTGGATTTTTGGCAAAGTGCATATCAGAAAATTCAATTTAATATACGACTTCGTTTTTTTTGATGAGATCCGTTTCGTAGTGC
>MNYL01000103.1 GCA_001873075.1 Fibrobacteres bacterium CG2_30_45_31
TCCGCTTGCATCAGAGCACTAAAGGATTCGTGGAATGGAGGATAATGGTTGCCTGTAGGGACAAAAATGGCAAAGAGTGTCATTGCACTAAATAGAATAATCAGAAAAAGATTGCCTGGTTTTTTGAGAAGTTGTACAAGGGCTCCCCAATGCAAAATGATATGCAAAATGCTTCCGATGACAAAGAGAAGACTCGCAATTTCGTGAAGAGGTCTTATAAGGCCTACAGATAAATGAAAAAGCATGAATAGGCCCGTAACAGCCACAGTAATGAAAGAAGCGGTAGTCAGTGGGGTCGCAATGGTGCGAATTTTCATAAAGTCTCCATTGGGGTGAAGTCGCGTTTCGTTATCAAATATTAATCATCTTTAATTTTGTTGTCCATAAAAAATTTACTTGCCACCGTTAATAGATTCTTCTAAATTGGTTGCAAATACAACTAATTGCACCGGATTCGTGGGTAATAATATGCATGAAATTAAAGAATTCCCAAAATTTGTAAGGTTTTTGTTCAATGAACATGATCTTTCGGCGACAGGACTCACTATGACACACCCTCAAATTGCGGTATTGATGCTCATGGATGAACATCGCGATAAACCCATGTCTTTGATTAGCCGGGAAGTGGGGCTGGAACGGAGTTCGTTTACTCGCGCGGCCGATCAACTTGTGAAGGGTGGTTACGTTGAAAGAAAAGTTTCAACAAAAGATCGAAGAGTCGTGTTCATCATTTTCACGGAGAAGGGTAACTCTACGGTGAAAATGATTAAGAACGATTGGGAAAGGTATTTCAAATCTTTGACGGCCCATCTTGAAGCAGGTGAGAAAAAAGAATTTTTCAATGCTGTGAATACAGTTTCACTGTATATGAACAAAATAATGGTTGAAACTTACCAGCAAGGCTAATAATGCAAATGGAATCGAGTTTGAATATGACGAATAAGCGGCGTGTGATCGTGATGTTCCCCTTGCTGTTTGGTGGGTTTATGGCCATATTGAATGAGACGATCCTCAATACAGCTCTTCCGCAATTGATGACGAGTCTGAAAGTCTCGATGACGACAATTCAGTGGCTCTCTACGGGGTATATGTTGGTGATCGGTATTTCTGTTCCTGTGGCGGCGTTTCTTATCAAGACGTTTTCTGCGCGGAATCTGTTTGTGACAGCGATGTCTGTTTTTTGTGTGGGTACCGTGTTTTGCGGGTTTGCTACTAGTTTTTCTGAATTGTTGCTTTTTCGTATTTTGCAGGGCGCAGGCACAGGTATGCTTCTCCCGATTATGATGAATACCATTGTGGAAATTTTCCCTCAAGAGAAGCGGGGTACGGCTATAGGTTTGTGTATGATGGTGATTGTCGCCGCTCCTGGCATTGGTCCCACGATTGCGGGGGTGATAATGCAGTTGTGGGGTTGGCGCTGGCTATTCTTTTTGATTTTGCCGCTGGGTATTTTGACAACTATCGCAGGATTTATCATTCTCCGTAATTATTCTGAGCTCACGAGGCCGAAGATGGATATACCTTCCATTATTCTTTCAACGCTCGGTTTTGGTGGTTTGTTATTTAGTATTTGCTCCCTTGAAGAATTGGGTTTAACCAGTATGATTGTAATTGTTTCTTTTTTAGTGGGTGCGGTCGCGTTATGGATGTTTTCCAAACGTCAGTTTGCCATAGCAACGCCAATGTTAAATTTGCGCATTTTCAGGTTCCCCATGTTTACATTGGGTGCGGTTGTTATGTTCATTGTCTTTATGATGCCTTTTGCAGTGAATATCATTTTGCCAACGTATATGCAGAATTCCATGGGTCTGTCGGTTTTTCTTGCGGGTATTGCACTCCTCCCCGGCTGTGTTGTGAATGTAGTTGCTGCGCCAGTAGCTGGTATGCTCTTTGATCACATTGGAATTAAACCATTACTACTGACTGGATTTATCGCATTGACTATAGCCATGTTCTTCCTTTCGCGGATTTCGATTACTACAAGTTTAGCGATGATTATTGTTTTGCAGGCGATTATGACTTTTGGCGTGGGGTCTATTGCTACACCAATCCAGACCAGTTCTCTGAATTCCCTTCCGCCTAAGGATCGCGCAGATGGTATCGCCATGCTGAATACCATTCAGCAGATTGCGGCTGCTTTTGGATCTTCTTTATTCATTGGACTCATGGGAGCGTCTCAGGCAAAATACCTTAGCGAGGTGGCTTCTCCTGACAAAATACAAGAACGCCTGGCAATCATCACTGGAACTCATTATGCATTTACTGTTGCTTTGATAGTGGTGATTATAGGACTCATAATCGCTTTATTTATTAAACAAGATGAAATCAGAGAAAAAGAAGGAGTTCCGTAAATGAAACAGACTTTACCCCTTGTGATTACTATTAACCGCGAGATGGGCAGTGGCGGAGCTTATATAGGGCAGCAACTGTCTCAAAAATTGAATTTATTCTATGCTGATCGGGAGATAATTACAAAAGCGGCTAAACAATTATCTCTTGCCGCAGAAAAGCTCGAACAGTATGAAGAACGAGTGAGTGCTTTTTGGGCGTCTTTTGCCAAAATGTACGCAGTAGGAATTCCAGGTTATATTATTTCACCTGAAACACGAATTCCTACCGACGCGGAAATTTTTGAGGCTGAGACCAAAGTCATTCAGCACATTGCCGAGAAAGGTGCTACGGTGATTATCGGTCGGTGTGGCTCTCATATTCTTCGTGAAAAACACAATTGCGTCAGTCTTTATTTGCACGGAGATATATCCATTCGAGTGGAACGTATTAAACAGTTGTATCACCTTACCGAAGAGGAAGCAAGGAAACGCGTAGAACAGAATGATAAGGATCGGGCCCTCTACTATCAGACATTTACCTCTAAATCTTGGGCAGATGCAAGACAATATGAGATGTGTCTTGATACGAGCCAGATAGGTTTGGATAAGAGCGTTGATATCATTATTAAATATTTGGCTTCCATTGGGTAGTTTAAGATTCATGAAAAAATTGGATTTGCAAATTAATGCCAAGTACCAATAAAGACTAACAATAAATTTATACCACTACAACCCAAAACAATTTATGCGTATCGCAGTTCGACAGTTGCTTGAACAGCAAAAAAAATGCAGATTATGGGGCTTGGCACTTGTATCATGGGCTGGTTTGATGAAAAGGGGGCAAAAAATTATTATATATTGAGAGAGCCTCTAAAAATTCACCAAAGCAATTTTTAGAGGTTCCCTTGATAAGAATAAAAGAGTTCCTTTGCTGATTGCTGTGTTTTTTCAGATTCGCCGTAGTGCAATAAAAATCGGAAATCTTTTAGCGCAAATAAGCAGTTGGAATGAATATTAAACTGAAAAAAGCTCAAGGAAACAAACGAATTTCATTATGAAACTAACATCTAGATTGCAAGCAATTCGAAAGGTCCTCAAAGAAAATGCAGATCCCCAAGTCCTAGCTTCGGCGAAAAAGTTTTTTAAAGAGGATATCAAAATCTATGGGGTTAGCTCTACTGCCGCCCAAAAGATTGGAAAAGAAACTTTCAAATTAATTAAAGATTCTCCGAAAGAGGATATTTGGGAGTTGTGCGAAGCACTTTGGAAATCGGGGTATAATGAAGAGGCTTGTCTCGCCTGTACTTTTTCCGATGCGATGGCGACGCAATTTGTGCCTGATGATTTCAAAGTCTTTGAACATTGGGTAAAAGATTATGTGAGTAATTGGGCAAGCTGTGACACGTTGTGTAACCATACGGTGGGAACGTTTGTGGAGATGTATCCTGCCTATATTCCGGAGATCCAGAAATGGGCGAAGTCCAAAAATCGCTGGATGCGCAGGGCTTCTGCGGTGACGTTTATAATCCCCGCCCGAAAAGGTTTATTCTTGAATAACATTTTTGAAATTGCAGATATGTTACTTTTGGATACGGATGATTTGGTGCAGAAAGGCTATGGCTGGATGTTGAAAGCGGCGAGTGAAGCATACTGTGAATCGGTTTTTCAGTATGTGATGTCCAAAAAAGCGGTGATGCCGCGTACTGCTTTGCGCTACGCCATCGAAAAAATGCCAGCGGATAAAAAAGCAATGGCAATGAAAAAGTGAGGAATTATCCCTCTTGAATTTTTTCATGAGATAATTTATCTTGTGAATAACGTCAATATAAGGAACCGGAAGCCGATGAAAATTTCTTTCAAAAAATGGACAACTCAAAACAGTGATTCCCTTTTTCATGGAAGAAATTATGCTCACACTTCAAAACGTTTCTTATCTTCATCCCGACAAAAGTCCGCTATTTCAGAATCTTAATCTTTCCATTGGCACACTTGAAAAAGTGGCCCTTATTGGTAATAACGGCACCGGAAAATCGACACTCCTTAAAATTATGGCTGGCCTTTTGGTGCCCTCTGCGGGTGTAGTCACAAAAGATTCTGCGCCGTATTATGTGCCGCAGCACTTTGGTCAATTCAATGAGCTTTCCGTGGCTCAGGCGTTGCATGTAAATGAGAAAATTACGGCTTTGCATGAAATTCTGGAGGGGAATATCACGGATTCCAACTTGGCGATTTTAAACAAGGATTGGACCCTCGAAGAGCGGTGTTTGGAGGCTTTTGAATTTTGGAATCTTTCGAATATAGCACTCAGCCAAACTCTAGCGAGTCTGAGTGGCGGGGAAAAAACAAAAGTATTTTTAGCAGGCATCAGGATTCATGATCCTGAGATCATTTTATTGGATGAGCCCACCAATCATTTGGATAGTCCGAGCCGTGAACACTTTTACCGCTACGTTGAAAACAGTAAGAAAACACTGGTGGTGGTGAGCCATGATCGCACTTTGTTGCCATTACTTCCTTTTGTATACGAACTTGAAAAGGGCGGGATCAAGGCTTTTGGCGGGAATTATGATTTCTATAAAGAGCAGAAGTTCAATGAAGCAATGGCTTTGGGTGAGGACTTACAGAATCAGAGAAGCTCATTCCGCAAAGCGAAAAAAAAGGAACGGGAAACTCTAGAACGAAAGCAAAAGCAAGAGGTTCGTGGAAAAAAGAATTTTGAAAAAGGAGGCGGCCCCAAAATAGCGAAGAAAAAAATGAAAGATAATGCGGAAAAAAGTTCTACAAGGCTTACGGATGCGCATTCGGATAAATTAACCTCGATTGCGGAAGAGATCGCTCAAACCAGACAAAAACTTTCTCCGCTGGCAAAGATGAAAATGGATTTCGAAAATTCCGCACTCCATACTGGGAAAATCTTGGTGCGAGCTCAGGGGATTCAATTTGGCTACGGTGGTAAAATGCTTTGGCAGGAACCCATGAGCTTTGAAATCCGGAGCGGAGAACGTATTCAAATTCAAGGGGCGAATGGCTCCGGTAAAACAACGCTTATCAAAATCATGTTAGGCGAAATACAACCGATCATGGGAGCAATTGATTTTGCCTATGTTAAAAAGGTCTACATAGATCAAGATTATTCGCTTATTTTGGATGATATTACCGTGTATGAGATGGCGCAGAAGTACAATTCTCAGTTTCTCTCAGAAGGGGAGATAAAAATTCGCCTAAGTCGGTTTCTCTTTCACTCGGAATTTTGGGATAAACGCTGTGGCACACTCAGTGGAGGTGAAAAAATGCGATTGATGCTCTGTTGCCTTGCTATCGGAAATCAAGCCCCGGATTTATTCATTTTGGACGAGCCCACGAATAACCTGGATATTCAAAATGTGGAAATACTCACTCAGGCTATGAATGAATATCGTGGAACCGTGATTGTCGTGTCGCATGATTCCACTTTTTTAGCGGACATTGGCGTTGATCATTCTATTAAAGTGGGGCATTCATAAAATTTCGGCATGCAACAATGCGATATTTTTTGATCGTTCTTGAATAGCATAAGTTTTGTTGTCTTGAAATTATAATTGTATTTTGTAATAAAGAAAAAGTACTGGAGGTTTTATGGCAAAGAGAATCATTTCACAGGTGGTGCGAGGACAAAATGCGGTCGATGGGGCGGGGGTTCATTTGCGCCGAGTTCTCGGACTGCGTACGGTTGAGCATTTTGATCCGTTTTTAATGCTGGATGGTTTTGATTCCACAAATCCTGAAGATTACATAAAGGGTTTCCCATGGCATCCGCACCGGGGCATTGAGACGGTGACGTATCTGTTGAAGGGGGAAATTGAACACGGTGATAGCTTGGGCAATAAGGGTTCCATTGGCGAAGAACAATGTCAGTGGATGACGGCGGGCTCAGGGATTATTCATCAAGAGATGCCCCAGGCTTCGGAACGCTTGCTGGGTTGTCAACTGTGGGTGAACCTCCCTCGAAAAGATAAGATGACGGAACCTGCGTATCACGATATTCGTCCGGAGAATATTGTACGTTTAGAAGAAGCAAATGCGAAAATCGGCATTCTTTCGGGGAGTTACCAGGGGCACACAGGTGCTCGGACTGGGGACTATCTCAAGGTACAGTATTTGGATATCACGTTGAAGCCGAATGCGGTTTGGAGTTACCACGAAACCCCGAATGACCAGACTTTATTTCTCTATCTCATTGAGGGAACTTTGGCCGCGAATACGGCACTGGATGCTTTTGAAGAAAAAGCTTGCGCTATACTCATGGAACCCTCCTCGAAACAAGAGACTTCCCATGATGAAGTGGTGGTGAAATCAGGATCCCATGGGGCTCGGTTTTTTTTGATTGCCGCCAAGCCACTTAAAGAGCCTGTAGCTTGGGGTGGCCCCATTGTGATGAATACTAAACAAGAGCTTAACGAAGCTTTTGAGGAACTTGAGAACAACACATTCATTAAAAACCTCAATCCCACATTTCTTTAGAAAAAAATCTTATTGAGAAAAAATTTAGGGTGTTCCTTGAATTCACTTTTAATGGACATGCCTTTTCTCAGGACTCATATTCTTGGGTATTTTTACGAATATGTAAGCCCGCACCTATCAATCTTTTGGATTTGACTTAACGGTTTTTGCGCCGCTGTTTACTGCGGATCAGATGTTTTATATGTTTAAGAGGTCGCAGAAAAATGAAATAATCAAGTGATGGAAAGCAAAAATAATGAATTTCACTATTAGAGTTGCTGTTGAAGCTGATTTTGAACCAATCGTCAATTTATTTAAAGAATTTGCGGCCTTTGAAAAAGTGCCGGAACGGATGCTTAATTCTGTAGAACGGATGAAAGCCGAGCAGAATCTCTTTCATTGCTTTGTTGCGGAAACTACTGATAAAGTAATTGTTGGGTATGTTACCCATTTTTTTTGCTATTTCACTTGGTATGGGAAATCACTTTACATGGATGATTTGTATGTAAAGCCAGAGTATAGAGGGGAAGGAATCGGCACGGCACTGATTAAGAATATTTTTGCCTATGCGAAGGAGTCTCATTGCCATAAGGTTCGCTGGCAAGTTTCCAAATGGAATGATCCCGCCATTGCTTTTTATAAAAGTATGGGTGCTGTGATTGAAGGGACGGAAGCAAACTGTGATTTACTTTTGGAATAGTCGGAGCCGTCGAAAGTTCAGAAACGTGCGTGTCCGGTGATACGGTGAATGGTACGGTAACCGTTGCTGGTGAAGGAGATTGGGAACTGACTAAGCAATAGGGGCGATGAAAAAAGGGCAAGCTTCTCAGCTTGTCCTTTTGAATAAAATCTGGGAACTAAATATTATAACCCCATATCAGCACAAGTGAAGTTAGAATAGATAGAATTATACATATGCATAGTCATAACAACTCCATCAGTATCATCTATAACGCAACTAAGTGCTGCTCCAGATTCGCAGGCACTGCTAGTGGCAACGCCCGAATCAGATTCGCAAGAAGTAGTGAAACTTGCTACCGTAGAAGCCTCATAAGTAAAGCCTACATAATCTATACAGACTTTTGCCCCATCGGTTTCAGTGATACAAGAGAATGAATCTCCACTTGTGATTACCGTTGATGAACTGCTTTCAACGGTCCCTTCCGAGGAGCTGCTTTCAACGACTCCTTGGGATGAACTGCTTCCGGTGCCCTCTTCAGAGGAACTGTTTCCGTTGCCTGCTTCACTGCTGGAGTAGTTTGCTGGACTGCTGGAAGAGGAATCTCCCAAGGAAGCTGATGTAGAACTATCGCTATCAGAACAGCCGATAATTCCAAAAAGAGTGACACTGAGACAAAGAGCACTTGCTCCGATAAATGAACGTTTACATACTTTCATAGACCCTTCTTTAAACCATTGTTTAACAACCTCGTCAAAACATAAAATCAAGGACCCAAGGTTGTCAATACAAAATGTCGAACTACTGTGTAAAAGAAATGGAATGCGTTGCATTGCAATCCCTGTTTTCTCTTGTATGTATATTTTATTATCGTTTTGGTATTGCTTTCCTCAGTTTTTTAGGTAGACGATGGCTTCAAATCAGGAATTTGTGGATTATATCGTGGAGCAGCTTTCTTCGTGCGGAAAGGTGACTTCTAGAAAAATGTTCGGCGAATTTGCGCTTTATTGCGACGATAAAGTGGTTGCATTAATTTGTGATGATCAACTTTTTGTGAAGCCTACCGAAAAGGGACGGACTTTCATCGGAAATGTGACTGAAGCTGCGCCTTACCCAGGGGCCAAGAATTGTTTCCTCATTGAAGAAAAAATTGAGGATGCAGAATGGCTCAGTAGACTGATCAAAATAACTTGTAAAGAATTGCCCAAGCCCCAAAAAAAGAAAACAAAGAAGGCCCCTGCATGAGCAACGTTTTTCTCATAGGTTTAGTGAGTTTTTTTGCGGATATGAGCACTGAGATGGTGTATCCGCTGATTCCGCTTTATCTTACCTCGGTTTTTGGGGCGACGCCTGCTTTGGTCGGCGTTATCGAAGGCATTGCTGAAAGTCTTGCCGCTCTTCTGAAAGTTTTTAGTGGATATTTCAGCGACAAGTATCAGAAAAAGAAA
>MNYL01000141.1 GCA_001873075.1 Fibrobacteres bacterium CG2_30_45_31
TCAAAGCCTTTTCTGAACTGTCTAATTTCATTCTAAGTGCGGGGAGCTGTCCTTCTAAGAAAAGCAATGTTTTTTCTGCTTCGGCACTCAACATGGCCACATTCTGACGTACATAAGCATTCGCAATTGTATTCAAAATGGAGGCGGCACGATCAGGGTAGCGGTTGGCATAAGTCATTTGAAGAATGCCTGTTTTTTTTCCTTTTTCCGACACAGAAAGTTGCTCACTTAAATTGCGGAAAGCAATCAGAGGGTCCACTTCGCTAAGTGCAAATCTTTGTCCTGGCGTTGCCATTAGAAATGCTACCGAAAAGTGAATTGTATCATTCAAATAGGGTACATGATAGGTGTCTCCCACCTTGCCTTTTAAAAGAACCTTTTCATCTGAAGATAATAGTTCATACGTTTGCTCTCCAGTAGTACGAGCGGTCCATTTCTCAGCCCGTACCTCTTCTGGAACAGAGAACAGCCTTAAGTCCATACGGCCTTCTTTATGAAGGAGGCGATCTGTGCGACTAATGGGAGTGGCTGAGTAACATAAATGCGCTTCTTGGACAACGGCTCCGAGCACCATGCGGCTTTTAATAAGTTCAATTTCTGCATCAGCAGGACTTGGGGCATCCAAAAGGGCTCCCATGTCTCCCATCGCCATGCCCGCTTTGCTCCCTTCTAAATCAATTTGTAAAAGAACATCACTTTGAAATACAGGGCGTAGCCAACTCACAAACAAAAAGCCCACGACTGAACCTACAATAACGAATGCCGCAAGAATTTTCCAATGCGCTTTGAGGATGGAAAAAACTTCAAGGAGGTCAATTTCATCTTCAGCTACAGCATTTACAGGTATTTGTGATGTTGGAATGGGGGCAGAAGAAACTTCATTTATCATAGCGTTTTACCAGTTACTAATCGCGTCTTTAGCATTTTTTGTCGAAGTTACAGATAAAGTGGAATAGTACAATAGTTGTGCTGTGGGTAAAATCTGACTGACGACGCGGTTCCAACGAGCAAGGCCTGTCGCATCTACAAAGATGATATCGTTCGGTTTAAGCTGGAATTGATCTCCAAATACCAATGCCAGCGGATTTTGGGAATTGAGGTGATAAACATTGATCGTATCTGGAGTCGCATCCATTCGAATGACATAAATCCCTTGACTCTTCGCTGTGTTTACTTGTAGTCCACCGACTTCGGCGAGAGCTTGTGATAGCGTCATTTTTCCTTTGATTAGTGGCAACGCCTGTTGCTTGGTGACTTCTCCCATCACATATATTTTAGCTTCATCTTGGCCTGCTACACGAATAACATCGTTATCTTTAAGCATGATGTCTGAGGGGCCTGCCTTAGGAGGGTAAGTGGCTAGAAGATTAATCGGAGTCGTTTCTCCATCCCGTGTGAGTTCCACTCGACTCATGTCGCCCAATTCATTCACTCCACCGCACTGATTAATGGCATCTAGAAGACTGGTAGGAACGTCTGAAAGCGGAACGACACCCGCCCTTTGGACAGATCCTTGGATGTATGTTTTTTGGCTTTGGCTTTTAATTAAACGAACATCAATTTGGGGATTATTTAGAATTTTTGACAAGGATTCCAGAATGGTGAGACGCAATTCAGCGACAGTCTTCCCTGCCACAGGAATTTGACCTGCATAAGGGTAGAACATGGCCCCATCTCCACCAATCAGTTGGCCAACTGCATTGTCGCTTCTGTAGGGGCCAAGAGGCATGGTAAGTTCTGGATGTTCCCAAACCGTCACTTGGACAATATCAAAAGAACCCAACTTGTAAGCGGAAGGTTTATAATCTAAAAGCTTTTGAGGAATTAATGCCGTTTGTACTTTATTGTTGGCAATTGCAGCGAGAGTTGTGGGCGTAATACTTTGCAGATGAACTTGAGCCCCTTGGAAAGAGGCAAGGGTATCCACGCTTCCATTTTCATTTGAATATTGATCGAAAACCATTCCAGGTGCCCAAAAACAACCAGAAAAAGACATTACCACTGGGAAAAGAACACAAGAAAAGGCTAAAAATCGCAAGGTAAAAACTCCCTAGAAAAAGAAACCCACGTCATAATGTCCATCCCAACCTGGGCAATAACACCATGGAATTATAGAAATTTTTAAGATATATGTCTTTGCAAACAAAAAAAACTATTATTTTCTTACAAGCGACTGAATCCTCTTGAAGGAATACTTGGGAGAGAGACAAAATTTCGAGATTTTTATTTTTTCGGCTTTTTGTTATTCTATCAGTGGATTCTTTTAACAATTAATAGGGAAGGATGCATGAAAAACAAAAAAATTCTAGCGTATGTCGGACTGGTTTCCAGTTTAGCAATGGCTCAGACGGGTTTGAGTGGCGGTACGGATGGTCTCCATCAACAGAGCACAAGAACTTTAGGTCAGTGGGTAGTCTCTGTGGGTGTCGGTGCTGAAGTGACTACAGACAACGAAGGTATGGTTAGGGGTGGATATTATTATGATGCTGATGGGAATTTAGTCGCAATGGATAGAATTGTCCCCATGGTTGCAGGCAATGCCCATTTGGGAATAGGTCTCACAGATTTTTGGGATTTGGGTGCTGTTCTTCCCCTCAATTATGATGGTGTCAATCCGGCAACGGAAGAATCCCACCTCAGAGGTGCGGGCATTGGTGATCTGCAAATGTGGACCAAATTACGGGCTCCCTTTGATACCGTGAGCGTATTCAATATGGCTCTCCTTGCGGAAGCTTATGCTCCTACTGGATCCGATAATGTGGGTATGAAACCGAGACATCAATGGTATGTTGACAGCTGGGGTAATTCTAGTGCTTATACTGCCAATGATTGGGCTTTTGGTGGAACTCTTATTTTAACTTTGGATTTGACTCGCATTGATATTCCAGTGCGCTGGAATTCACACTTAGGTTATGTGGGGGTTATCGGCGAAGGGGCTAATTCAGCAGTTTGGGGTACCGGCCTTAACGTTTTGGCAAGTACCGGTGCCGATTTCTTTGTTGAATTTTCGGGTGAAACGCGCATTGAAAAAACAGATATTCCCCGTGAACCCTTTGCAGATCCAATGCTTTTGACTCCAGGTGTTCGCGTGCATTTGCCCGCTGGCTTTGACCTCGCTTTGGGTGCTGATATAAGCATTAATTCGTTCCTTCATAATGATTATGAAGGCGAGAAAACAATGCCTGTGACACGGACCAAAGATGGAAAAACGATTACCTACTCTGTGCCAGGAACCTCTCATTATGGAATTTCTGCACTTCTTAATTGGAGCAGTGCCTTTTTGAAGGATTCTGATGACGATGGTGATGGTGTCTATAACAAGAAAGATCTGTGTGCACATACACCGTTTGGTGCGAGCACAGATTCAGTAGGTTGCCCAACGGATGAAGATAAGGATGGCATTCCAGACTTTAAGGATAAGTGCGCTAATACTGAAAAAGGTATTGAAGTGGATTCCAATGGTTGCAACAGAGATACGGACCGAGATGGAGTGGTCGATCTTCTTGATAAGTGTCCTAATACGGAAGCTAAGGTTGCGGTAAACGAGTTCGGTTGCCCCATGGATTCGGATAAAGATGGTGTTGCTGATAATAAGGACAAGTGTCCTAATACTCGTAAAGGTTCCCCTGTGGATGTCACTGGTTGCCCAACGGATGCTGACAAGGATGGCGTAGCAGATCTGTTGGATAAGTGTCCGAAATCTCCAGTAGGTGCTATTGTGGATTCTATTGGTTGCCCGATGGATACGGATAAGGACGGTATTTTTGACCATGTGGATAAGTGCCCCAAAACACCGATGGGTGCTGTGATTGATTCTGTCGGTTGTCCTGTGGACCTTGATAAGGACGGTGTTTTGGATTATAAGGATAAGTGCCTAAATACACCAGAGAAAGTGATGGTGGATTCAGTAGGTTGCCCAACGGATGCTGATAAGGATGGCGTAGCGGACCGTTTGGATAAGTGCCCGAACACAGTTCTCGGAACTATTGTCGATACAATTGGTTGCCCGAGAGATACTGACAAGGATGGTATTTTTGACAACCTTGACAAGTGTCCGAATACTCGAGTTGGTTCCTCTGTGGATAGCACCGGTTGTGCAATGGATACCGATAAAGATGGCGTTGCGGATCATTTAGATAAGTGCCCGAATACTCCTGTTGGTATGACTGTGGACTCCACGGGTTGTATTCTTGATTCGGATAAAGATGGCGTTGCGGACGTTCTTGATAAATGCCCGAGTACTCAGCCGAAAATGTCTGTAGATTCCACAGGTTGCGTATTGGATAGCGACAAGGACGGCGTAAGTGATGCTGATGATAAGTGTCCTTCGACTCTTCCCGGTGTGAAGATTAAGCCTGATGGGTGTCCTGTCGATAAGAAACAAGATCTGACCCAATTGAAAAAGGGTATTAACTTCAAGAAAAATTCCGCCAGTTTGACCAATGCAAGTTACTCCACATTAGATGATATTGTAGCTCTTCTCCGTCAGATTCCGGTGGCGAAGTTAGAAGTACAAGGCCATACTGATAGCAAGGGTAAGGAAGCATACAATCTCAATCTTTCTCAAAAACGTTCAGAATCAGTCGTTAATTATTTTATCAAGAAGGGTATTGAGCCCAACCGCGTTCGCGCTATTGGCTATGGTTCAGAACGTCCGATTGCGGACAATAATACTTCGGCTGGTCGCGAAACCAATCGTCGTGTTGAATTGGTTCCTTTTGAATAGATTAAATAATCGCTTGATATAGATTTACAGATTTACGAAAGACTCTTTCTCACAATGGAAAGGGTCTTTTTTTGTATGCTCCTCTGTTTTACGAATTGAGACCGCCCAACTCTAAAAATTCATTTTCTGCAACCAGAAGCCGGTTCTCTCTGAGAAAAATTAGACTTCGGAACACTGATTTGTAGCCCCGTAAGGGCGAGGATGGAACAACGTGACACCGCAACACCAGAAGCCGGTTCCCTCTCGGGGAACGTCAGGCTTCGCAGAGCTGACCTTTGGTCGGCCCCGCAGGGGTGAGGATGGAACAACGTGACACCGCAACAAATTGGCTCTGCGCGCCTCGCTCAATTTTGCGGTCTAAACACCTATAGTTAATTG
Organism: Fibrobacteres bacterium CG2_30_45_31; assembly: GCA_001873075.1. Taxonomy (GTDB): domain Bacteria; phylum Fibrobacterota; class Fibrobacteria; order Fibrobacterales; family Fibrobacteraceae; genus UBA1313. The sequence continues at coordinate 5,105 of MNYL01000141.1, forward strand.
TGGTATTGCACTTCAAGCTAGACTTCGCCGTGCTCTTAAGTGTTTCGTATTTTACTTTTTCTCTATTGATGGATTTGAAAAATGTGGGAGTCTTCTTAAATAGGGATTTCGTACTGAATAAAAAAGCCATTAATAAACAGAACCTCATGAATGAATCGTGAGGTTCTGTTATGAATAGATGGTTTGAAAGTTCGCTCTAGCGGATTTAGAATAAAAACAAAAGCAACGCTACCGCAGTAGCAATGATCAAGAGAAACGCGGGAATAATGGATTTACGCATGGCAGGAGCCCCGAAAATAATAACGAGGGACGCTTTACAAACCGTATTGCCAATGCCCGCAAGAATAATGGCCATACACGCCTGCGGCATAATAACAGTCCCCTTCCCTGCCATTTCCAGGGCAGAAAGTGCAATGGCATCCATATCGGCAAAACCCGCCACAAAGCTGGAAACGAGCAGTGCATCATCGCCTAAATAAAGTTTGACCGCGTTAGCGATAAAGAGGACTGCTGCGAAAATAACCCCAAATTTAATGGCAGGCATTAATTCAAAGGGGTTGGTATATCCCGTTGTCTGTTTTGGATGAAGTTTTGCTTCTTTGCGGTTCGCGTAGAAAGCATAAAGGAGCCCCGGAATTGGAGGAATCAGTAAGGGGAGAAATAAAGGCTTTAAGAAAGTGGGGCTTATAATGATACAAATGACATAAACGCGGATGTACATGACAGACCACGCGATAATAATACCCATAGAAAGATTGCTACTATATTCTGGATTGTCTTTGCTACGTTGAGTAAGGCTCCAAGTTAAAGCGGTACTTGAGGCGAGGCCTCCAAGAAGGCCAGTAAGACCAATACCTTTCCCAGGGCCAATAATTTTAACTAACACATAACCTACAAAGCTAATACCCGAAATAAATACGACAAAAAGCCAAATTTTATACGGACTTAATACTTCCAAACCCGGAGGGCCGTAAGTTTGGTGCGGAAGAATCGGGAGAATTACCGCAGAGATAAGTGCGAATTTAATAGTCGCGATAAGATCATCACTGGATATTTTCTTTGCGAAGTCATGAAGTTGTTTTTTCACCGTCAAAAGCCAGAGCAAAGACACGGTGATGGCCGTCGCTTCCATAATGTGGTTGTACCAGCAAAGGGCACCTAAAAGGTACATCATGAGCATGGCGATGCTTGTAGTGAGCCCCGGTTGATTCTCTATTGTGGCTTCTTTGAATGCCGTGTAATGGGAAATTCCCAAAAGCAATCCAATGACCAATAAAATCGCAACGAAGGGTGCTGGAGAATCCATCAATTCGGAGATTAAGCCCGCAATAGCACCGGCAATACCTGTGATGGCAAATGTGCGCACTCCAGCAGGGTGATGATCCGTAGATTCATGGAATGAGTGCTCCCGTTGAATACCAACGAGGAAACCCAAGGCAAGTGCGCAGGCGAGTCTGTAAAAAACGTTGAGTTCAAACATAATCTTCTCAGTTGAGGAATGCAGAGAATAGGTTCTATTGAATATGAAATCTATATTCTCTCCTCCAAAAAGTTCCCCACACAAAACAATTCCTCTGGGGTATACTTTGAAAAGTTATCTTTGTTACATGAATTTAGATTCTCTGGAATTGGTGAATGCATCTTTGGCACGTCGGGTACGGCAACATGTGCTCGGTTCTGTTCATAGTTTTCGTGTGATTTGCCATCCTGGATTCGAAATGGTAACCGCTCAGGAACTTTCTCTTTTGGGGATCACTGGAGAAAAGCTTTTAGATTATGGGGCGGTGGAAATTCAAGGGAAGCTCACAGATGCTTGGAAAATAAATGCTTTCTCCAGGACAGCGACGCGTGTATTGATGCGCATTGCTAGTTTTTCTGCCGAAAATTTTGGAAAATACGAAAAAGAACTTGCAAAAATTCCGTGGGAACTATACCTCCCTTCCGCGATGGGGATTCTCCCTGAAATTTCTGTTACGAGTCATACTTCCCGTTTGTACCACAGCGATGCTCTTTTAGAAAGAGCCCAGCCGATCATCGCGGAAGCCCTCCACGAAAGTGTTATTACGCAAGCTAAGGTTGGAGAAATTCCGATGTTTTCTTCGCAAACCATTTTCCTTCGTTTTGAAGACGATGTCTGTCAGGTGAGTATCGACTTGACGGGTACACTGCTTTACAAACGTGGCTTGGATCGTTTTGTGGAATCCGCTCCCATTCGGGATACCATGGCGAGTGCCATCCTTTTTGCGGGTGGTATTCTTTCTATGGAAACGCTTTTGGATCCTATGGCAGGGAGTGGAACCTTTTCCCTGGAAGCCGCTCTTTGGTCGCAAGGGTTATGCCCCGCTAAAACCAGAAGTACGGATCAAGGTGTTGGTTTTGCGCTCGGGGATCAACCCGCTTTTAAACCCGCAACTTGGAATCATCTCGTGAACAAAACGGAGGTTCCCCACCCTTCTTCGGTTATGCAGATTTTTTCTGGTGACAAAAACCCCAAGGCGTTCGCCACTTTGCAGCACAATCTTGAGACAGCTTCCATGAAAAACCGTGTGGAAACTAAACAGGGTGACTTTTTTGATTTGCCCTCTCAAGGGTGGAAATACCCCACACTTTTAGTTTTGAACCCCCCTTATGGAAAACGCATTAAAACGGACGCGGTGTCATTATATGCTGAAATTGGCAAAAAGATAGCCAAGGACTTCCGTGAAATAAGCGTTGCTGTGGTTGTTCCCAATGAGGCTTGCCACCGAGCCCTCCATTTAAACCCCACGTCTCAAATTCGAACGTCTCATGGCGGAATCGATGTGACTGTGGAATTTCGTTAATAAATCCGATATTTGCTAATTTCATCTTATGGATCAGAAAGCTAAAGATCTCGCCCGTTTTGAGGAGCTCAACCTTCAGCTCCGGGAAGCGACCCGCTTGTACTATCAAGACGGTGTATCTCCGATGTCGGACCAAGACTTTGATTTCGGTTTGCGTGAGCTTGTGGAATTAGAAGCGAAGTACCCCGACTGGCGTTTGCCCGATTCCCCCACCCGTCGTGTCGGCAGCGATCTTACCAATGAGTTCCCCAAGGTGAATCACCGGGTGCCCATGTTGAGCATCGCGAACACCTATAGCAAGGAAGAAGTCGCTGACTTTGTGCGTCAGGCAGAAGCTGCTGCGCCCGATGCTAAAGAATGGGTCTGTGAGCGAAAAATTGATGGTGTGAGCCTATCGATCACTTACACTGATGGAAAACTCACCCAAGCGGTAACTCGAGGTGATGGCGTTCAAGGGGACGAAATCACTCTGAATGTGCTCACGATTCAGGATATTCCCCAAGTTTTGCACCAGGCTCCCGCGGGCTTTTTAGAAGTGCGCGGTGAAGTTTACATGGAAGAAAAGGCTTTTTTTGCATTAAATGAGGCATTGGAGCTGGAGCATAAAAAGACTTTTCAGAATCCTCGCAATACGGTAGCGGGCAGTTTAAAGCTCAAAGATCCCAAAGAATGTGCTCGCCGTCCTCTTCGCTTTTTTGCCTACCACATTCCCGAAAATATGGGTACGGCAAAGCATTCCCAAAATCTGGAGAGGCTCCATGAAATGGGTTTTCCAACAAATCAGTATTGGATTGCCCATAGTGTCGATGAAATTATGGAAATTGCCGATAAGATTTATAAGGGCAAAGAGACTCTCGGCTACCCTATCGATGGAATGGTTGTTAAACTAAACGACTTACACCTCCAGCAGGAATTGGGTACCACGTCTAAAAATCCTCGTTGGGCGACCGCCTACAAGTTTAAAGCGGAGCGTGCTTACACGTCTGTGCTTTCCGTAGATTTTCAAGTGGGTCGCACAGGGGCGGTCACTCCTGTGGCGAATTTGAAACCGGTCTGGCTTTGTGGCACTACAGTAAAACGGGCCACTTTGCATAATTTTGACGAAGTGCAACGATTGGATTTGCGCGTTGGCGATACTGTCGGCGTGGAGAAAGGGGGTGAGATTATCCCCAAGATTGTCGAAGTGCAACTGGAAAAACGCCCTGAAGGGACT
>MNYL01000080.1 GCA_001873075.1 Fibrobacteres bacterium CG2_30_45_31
CATCAAATGTAGTCTTCCCCCCTTGATAAATCAAGCCTGCAAACATTCCTAAGATGACCCCTATTCCGCCCAATAATCCAAACAAGACGCGGCGATTGAGCACTCTGGAAAAAGCATCCACGACAATCAAAAAACCTGTGACCAACGCCATCAAAGGGAAAAAGACAGGAACCATACGCACCCCAGGTACCGTAGGCACTCTTACGATAAACCAAGTAACAAACAAGAGGGCAATGCAGAAACCCAAACCCCAGTAAAGGGCAATTCGCTTTTTGGGAAACGATTCCTCTGAAACTCCTGTAGAAACTGTATCTACGCGATCAGAGAATACCCGTTTCGTGACAAGGCGAAGGCCAAAATAAATCGCCATAAAACCACCCAAACCCAAAGCAATCCAGCCATAATCCACCAGAGTCCATTCTGGAGCAGAAGGCATGACAAGCTTAATTCGTTCCCACCATAAAGCAAAAATCACCGACATGGCGATCACGACACGAATCGTAGGAATCGCACGCAATGGACGCACCCATAATAACTGAGGAATTAAAAAACCAAAGAAAAGTATTTCTGGATACCAAATTTCTTTGGTCATGAGTTCCCAAATCCAAAAAGCAAGGAGCCCCCAAGAAAAGGCAATCAGCAAATCCTCTAATCTCCGCAAGCGACGCCCCTCAAGCTCTGAGAGAATCAAGACCAAAGCAATACCAGAAAATAAAGCCCCCACAATAAAATAAATCGGGAAATAAGCTCCCTGCCAAGTGGGTACAAGAGTAATTGCAAAATCAAGACTCACAATGGTGTGTACCCACAAAACCAAAGGGAACAACACCCAAGCGAGCGGGCGACGAAAAGCAACCAATGACGGGAATCGAAGCGATCCCCCATGAATCAACAAAAAGAAAATGGAAAGGCAGAGATAAACCAAAATGGCAACAAAATCCCAAACAAGGGGAGATTCCATGTTTACATACAAATGTCGAAATAATCCCATGGGGAACATAAAATAAAAACGTTGTGGAATGCCTAAATGAATCAACGGGAAAATAGCCGCTACAAACAAAGCCGCTATTGTTGAAATTTCTGCAGGAAAAGAAATTCGCTTTTGCCATTTGACATTCAACACCAAAAGCATTGCCGAGAAAAAAGTTCCGGCATGGGCAAGGCCTATCCAAAAGACAAAATTAGCAATGGGAGTTCCCCAAAATGTTTTCTGATCCAAAGCCCAACTCGCAGGGCCCACCGTCAATGCATGATCCAGCACAAATACGGATGGAACACATAAAAGGAGACCAACTATAAAGAGGACACGGAGAATCATGCGCGCCCCACCAAATACACCACCGAAGGATCCAATCCTTGAATGGATTTTAGTGTATAAATTCCACGGCCACGCACCGCTTGCGAGAGAGGTGATTCAGAATCCAGCCAATTTCCAAAAACGATGGCTTTTTTCGGACACGCCATAGCGCAAGCACTTTGCACTCCCATTCCTCTCCATTCCTTGCCAAGAGTTTTAGCGAGAAGTCGATCATTTTGAAGTCTTTGGACACAAAGTGAACACTTTTCCATGACACCACGATTTCGCAAAGGAACTTCTGGATTGAATTTTGCAGAAAGTCCCTCTGCACGAGCATCTGTATAATTGAATTTGCGCGTTTTAGAGGGGCAATTGGCACCACAATAACGAGAACCAATGCAACGAGGGTAAATCATCGCACTCATCCCATCAGGGGACGCTACAGCAGCCCCCGTGGGGCAAACTTTTTCGCAAGGAGCATCTCCACAATGAGAACACATCACAGGAACCCCTTCACGCATTTCGATCCAATGCATAAAGCGACCCTTTTGTGCCTCACAATCATTCACCCGCGAAATATTATTCTCTAACACGCATGCAAGAATACACTCCCCACAACCATTGCAAATATCCAAATCGATAGCCATTCCAAATCGATTGATTTCCTTGGGAAATTTAGGAAGAGGCCCCGGAATTTTAATGGGGACAAGATCACCCAGAGGAATATTACGTCGCATGGCTTGTTTTATTTCAAATTTCCAAAGCGAAATATCTGATGATGCTTTGGGAGCAGGAGAAAAATTTTTATTCCGCCGGCAACCCCACAACGCAAGACCACCCAAGACTAGACTTGCCACTTTCAAAAAATCTCTGCGCGATTGATCCATAATTTACCTATGACACCTGGCGCAATCTGTAGCGGCGGGTGCAAAACCTTTTTCACCACGATGACAAGCAAGACATTCCCCCATTTTTACGGAAGCTCGTTTGCCGCGATCAATTTCTGCAATAGAGCCATGACAAGTCTCACAAGAGATGTTTGCTTTCGCATGAACTCCATGATGAAATATCACATGCGCAGGAACACGGCTTTCCGTTTGCCAAGGCATCGCCTTCGCTACTTGTAAAGCAGAATCCAACTTGGGAATACCCGCCGAATCTGTCAAGGGAAGACGGTGGCAATCCAAACAATCTTGCTTTGAGGGAAAATGTGCTTTATATCCCAAACGCGCCCCGGTGTGGCAATGCGTACAATCCAATCCTATATTTGCCCCGTGTAACTCATGTGAAAAAGCAATGGTTTTATTTTTGGAAGCGATAACATCTCCTGTAGAGAAAAAAAGATCTGCGGCAATCAACGCAATCCCAAAGCATCCCAAAAAGCACAAGAGTAATGTTCCTTTCATTTGGGCCTATCAGGATCTGAAGTGTTGTTCATAAGAAAAAAGAGCCATGCAGAAAGAACCTTGGCCTCCGATTCAGTCAAAGGGTCAATGGTCATCGGGGGGTACTTGGAAGGATTTTGCGGCGTAGGATTTTTGAGATAGGCCACCAAAGCCTCCGGGCGCTCACGATATTTTTCAATATTTTCACTCATGGCAGGGCCCGCAAAAGGGCGAGTCCATCGGTGGCATGCATAACAATCCCTGTCATAAATTTCTTTGCCCTGCTTTTTCAAGGCATCGTCTACTTTAGGGAGCACGAAAGTCTCCAATGCAAACAATGCATTTACCGCCACAATCACCCAAACAAAAGAACGGAATCTCATTTTCACTCCGCCTTGAGAACTTTTCCCGAAAGAAAGGCAACAACAAATCGGGGAATAAATCGTTCGATAAAAACAAGCACTTTATTTTTCCAACCAGGAATCACAATATCGGGGTACCCATTGAGTATAGAAAGCACTGCGACTTCAGCAACAAACGCTTGCGTCGACTGAGAAAATTTACAAAAATTACTTTTGCGTTGTGCTCCTGCGGTAGCATGAAAATCAGTTTGAGTACTCCCTGGACAAAGAGCAATCACACGAACACCGTAATGGCGAGCCTCTTCCGCAATCGCTTCGGTATAAGACAAAACAAATGCTTTGGTTGCATAATAAACAGCCATATAAGGGCCCGGATGAAAACTACCGATACTCGCCACATTCATGATCACCCCTTGGCGACGAGCGGACATCACTTTGAGTGCTAACTTAGAAAGAATCATAAGACTTGACACATTGAGTGTCACCATTGATTTTTCTTTAGAGAGAGGCGTATTGCTCGTTTCTCCATAAAGACCCATCCCCGCATTATTCACAAGTAAATCGGGAGCTTTGCCCATTTTTTGAATGACCATTTCCCAAAGTTTTTCTGCATTTCCTTCTTGTGACAAATCACAAGTCAGAGGAACCACCTCAGAACCATAGTGAGTGGAGAGTTCCGTCGCAAGAGCCGCCAAACGCTCTGTGCGGCGACCGACCAAAACAATCGCCTCTGCGTGCGGTGCCAGTCTTCGCGCAATTTCAGTGCCGATTCCAGAACTCGCACCAGTAATCAAAACACACTGGTATCGTTTCATCGCTTTAGAACCTCTAGGTAACTCGTTGGTAAATAAAATGGCTCTGATTATTTATATTTAACTTACCTTTTTTTATTGATTTCTGCTGGTTTTATGGACATAATTTCCACTATTTTGATTGCTTTCGGTTTAGCGATGGATTGCTTTGCCGTATCTCTTTCTACGGGTCTTTGTAATCAAAAAGTACCTCAAAAAGATATTGTACGCATGGGCCTCTTTTTTGGAGGTTTCCAAGCAGGGATGACGTTGATTGGCTATTTCTTCGGAAGCTTGCTCCAAAAAGAAATTCAAGGCATCGATCACTGGATTGCGTTCATGCTTCTCGCTATTTTAGGAATTCGCATGATACACGAAGCTTGTACAGAGAAAGAAGAAGAAAAATGTACGATTTTGAATATCAAAAAATTGACAATGCTTTCCATTGCCACAAGCATTGACGCTCTTGCAGTAGGCGTTTCTTTTGCGATGATTTCGTACAAAATTGCTTTTCCTACATTCATGATTGGTTTTATCTCTTTCGGAATGGCAATCCTTGGTGGAAACTTAGGAAAGCGAACCGCATCACATGTCTCCGGGAAAGGAGCAGAAATTGTGGGTGGCCTGGTGTTAATTGGCATCGGTATTAAAATTTTATTCGAACATATAGGAGGATAAATAATGAGCTTTAAAGAAATCCCAGCAGAGTCCCTGCAAGAAAATCCGTTTCATTTGATCGGCAAAGAATGGATGCTTGTCACTGCAGAAAAAGAAGGGAAGCTTAGCACCATGACCGCCTCGTGGGGTGGCCTCGGCGTTATGTGGAACAAGAATTCTGCATTTATCGCACTTCGTCCTCAGCGCTATACAAAAGAATTTGTGGATGCATCTAGCCACCTATCGCTTTCTTTTCTTGACGAAACCCATCGCAAGGACTTAGCATACTGCGGTCGCGTTTCAGGGCGCGATGAAGATAAAATTTCTCATTGTGGGTTTACTGTCGCTCACGAAGGAGAAACACCCTACTTTGAAGAGGCTCGCTTAGTGCTTATTTGTAAGAAACGCTTTGCGCAACCCTACAAAGCAGACAGTTTTATTGATCCCGAAATTATGGAGTGCTACGAGAAAAAAGACTACCACACTCTGTACATTCTAGAAATTGAAAAAGTTCTCATCAAAGAAAAATAAAAGACGGTCACTCAGACTTTACAAATCCCGGAGCCATTGGCCCGGCATTTTTTTTTGAATTT
>MNYL01000257.1 GCA_001873075.1 Fibrobacteres bacterium CG2_30_45_31
ACGTTTGTTTATGGTCGGCCCAATCTTCCCAAAGTTCTTCCTTGACCCCAGAGTCTCTTCTTTGGTTCTGAAAGACATGCTTACAGTTATTACAGCGGTATCGTTTTTTACCTCGTTTATGCCCATCATTTTTAGTACTATCAGAACCACATTTCGGGCATTTTTTTTGTCATTTTTATCTTTCAGGTTAAAAATATGCGAGTTTTAGGCTTCATAATAACAAAAGGTGGCTGTTTTAGCCACCCAAAAATGTTCATTAGACCCCAAACGCTGTGGGGGTAGACATCGGCTGCGGTATGGTAGCGGTCAGAACTTCATTAACTGATATTGATACACCCATTTTAAAGAAAATCTTGGGCAGTATCCGCGAAGCTATCCCGGTCGGCTTTTCTCATTATAAAGAAAGACAGGACGAAAAATTTATGCCGGAACTGAAGCCGGGCAAAGTTGCTGAGAAGGAATAAAAGTCGGCTCTGAAGCAGATCGGCACACTTGGCGGAGGCAACCATTTCATAGAAATCCAGAAGGGCGATGACAAGCACATCTGGATAATGGTGCACTCCGGCAGCCGCAATATCGGCTACCGCATGGCGAACCACTATAACGATGTAGCCAAAAGGTCGAGGGAAAAGTTTGGTTCGCTTGTTCCAGAGAAATGTGATCTTGACTTTCTGCCATTGGACAGCCAAGAAGCAAATGATTATCTGGCTGAAATGAACTTCTGCCTTGAATTTGCGCGGTGCAGCCGATATCTCATGCTAAAAAGAGTTTGCGAGATTATGGAAGGGCGGTTTCCGGACATTAATTATGAAAAAGAAATCAATATCCACCATAACTATGCCTCACCGGAAAAACATTATGGAAAAGAGGTCATGATTCATCGTAAAGGCGCTACTTCGGCACGAAAGGGACAGCTGGGAATAGTGCCGGGTTCGCAAGGAACGAGAAGCTATATTGTGAAAGGGCTCGGAAATCCCGAAAGTTTTGAAAGCTGCGCCCACGGAGCAGGCAGGAAAATGAGCCGCGGGAGAGCTCGGAGGGAGCTGAGCTTAGAAGAGGAGCAAAGAAAACTCGATGAGAAAGGTATCCGCCACGGTATCCGAGGAGTCAGGGATCTGGATGAGGCATCCAGCGCCTACAAAGACATCGACGAGGTCATGGAAGCCCAGAAGAATCTGGTGGAGATAGTTACAACCCTCGAACCCTTGGCGGTCGTGAAGGGATAGTTTCTTGAAAGTAATATTTAATTAATTTTAAAAATGCAGCAATATTTCTTGGCAATTAGTCTGGGTGAAAAGATATCAAAAGCGATAGAGGAAATCAGCAAAAAGTATTGCGGGAGTGCCGGCAAACAGCCATTTCCTCATCTCACTATCTATCCCCCGTTTTTTGTCGAAACTTCAGAAGAGGATATTGTAGAAGCACTGCAAAGTGCATTGGTTGGAATAGCAAAGAAAACCCTCACCCTGAACTCTATTGGATTCTTTGAAAGAAAAAATGTTGTCTACTTGTGTCCTAATTCTGATTCGAAAAAATGGTTAGGGGACCTAGCGTCTTTATCAGCTACAGCGCTCCAAGGAAAAATGAAGGACGTTCGCGGAAAGCACGCCCTCTACGTTCCCCATATAGCTCTCGCGAAAAGAATACCGGAAGAAGAGTTTCAGAAAATCAGATCGCAAATTGCCAGACTGGATCCGAATCTAAGCTTTAATACCTCATCAGTCACTTTGTATAAATGGAATGATGCCTCAAAAAGATGGCAGACAGCCACAAATATAACCCTCGCTGACCCGTTAGCTTAGTCTAAATAAAAGTAAAAGGGAGCACTGGGTGTGACCCTTAGTTAAACCTGTCAATTTTCTTAATTATTTCTGACAGTAAGGGAGCTAAGGAGACTACTTTAATTTTTTCTGATTTTAGCTTTTCGTTTGGGATGGTATCTGTTACGATAATCTTCTCAATCGGGCTTTTTTCAAGCTTCCTTTGAGCATCTCCCGAGAAAATAGCATGAGTGGCAAAAGCCCAGATTTTGTTTGCCCCCGCTTGTTTCACTTCTCTTGCTGCAATCTCCATGGTTTGGCCGGTATCTATCATGTCATCAATTAAAAGGACGTTTTTTCCCCCAACATTTCCGACAAGCTTAGTTTCTTTTTCGGCGATTTCCCCCGGCTTCGATCGGTACTTAGCAAAGAAGGCGAATTCCAGATTTATGTTTTTCGCAAATATTTCCGTTCTTTTTATGCCGCCGATATCCGGTGAAACAACTACAATATTGCCGTCCAGTTCTTCTATCAACTGAGGAATGAGGGATAAAGCAGAAACGTGAAAGACGGTCATTCCCGGTTCAAAAAAACCAATAGTCGGTTCAGAGTGGATATCGATAAGGATGATATTTTGAGCTCCGGTTTGAATTAATATTTCTGAAATATATTTAGCGCTAATGGCCCGGCCTGTTACTTCCCTTCGATCCTGCCGGCTATAACCAAGGTAGGTCGGAATTATCGTCACACTTTTTGCTCCTAATGAAGCGACGGTAAAGGCAATTTGAGCAAGCTCCATTAGGTTTTCAGCGGGAGGATTGCTGGGATTTATGACAAAAACATTTTGACCAGTCACATCTTCTTCCAGTTTGACGCTGACTTCATCGTCGGCAAAACGACCAACCTCAATCTTGCCTGGTTCAACACCAAGTTCCTCTGACGTTTTATCCGCCAGAGATTGTCCGGCTGTTCCGCTAAAAACCCTCATCATTACAAGCTCTGTCTTTATTTGCCATCTTTTTTCTCTTGCCATAAAGCAATTTTAATCCCCATACCTCTCATTCATATGGCTCTTTTTATAAATAAACTACTCAAATATTCAAGACAAGCCCATCAAATCCGACAATCAATTCAATTTTTTCGTTACCTAAAGATTTCTTTTGAGAGTCCAAGCGAATCTTTTTTCTTTTCCAATCGGGTTCCAAGTCTGCGGGAAAGGGCAACCATTTTGGCCATAATGCCTTCTTTCCGGGAACCGGCAGCGAGATTGGCTTGGAAGTTGGAAACGATTACCGTACGAAGAATTATTCTTTTGACATTGTCACCTTCGATCTCAACCTCAAAAATAAACGATTCATCATTGGGCTCTAGATCATCTACCGCATAAACATCAATGAAGTCGCCCAATGAATAAAAAATCGGCTTTCTTTTATATATTTCTATTCCGCGGAAAACATGAGGGGAGGTACCGAGAACAATGTCTGCCCCGGTATCAACTAAAGCGTGAGCAAAGTCTATATGTTTTCTCGGGGGCTCATACCCCCAGTTTCCGCCCCAGTGAAGCGAAACAGCAATCAACCCACCGCGCGTTTCCTCCTCTTTGATGTCTTCCAGAAACACTTGAGCCATCTTATCCCTTATGTCCATCGGCAAATAAAATGTCCCTGGTCTGTCTATCCCTGCCTGCCAGTCGGGTTCATTATCTGTGACGGCAAAGAGTTCTATACCCGAACCTGCCTTATTAATAATAGCTGGCCTTTTTGCCTCCGCTAACCCCTCACCGGCGCCGGCATACAGGATTTTATTTTTTCTTAAAATTCGTAGCATATCTGCCAATGCTTCTTTGCTGTAGTCAAGAACATGATTGTTGGCTAAGGAAACAGTGTCAATTTTTGCAGCCTTTAGCGTCTCAATATTTTTTGCGTCAGAGCGAAAATGAAAAACTTTTGGAGTCCTTGTCCATGGCTCGCCTTTGTCCGAAATGACGCACTCCAAGTTGCAAAACCGGAAGTCGGCATCTTGAAAGATTCCTAGGGTATCTCCCCAAGGATATTCGAGGGGCGCTTCTTGGAGATAATCATTCACAAGACGTCCTAGCATCACATCCCCGACAAAAACAAGTTTCATCATATTCCTCCCTTCTGGCTTAGACTTACAGATATGCATGACATATTCCTAGCAGCTTACAAATTTATAAACTTGTCGATTAAAAATGCTTTCTAAACCAGTCTGTGGCCAGGCGTGCTACTTCCCTTAACGCACCGGGCTCTTCAAAAAGATGTGTGGCTCCGGGTACAATCTCTATGCTCTTTTCTGCCTTAATTGCATCATAAGCCTCCTGATTTAGCTCAATAACACCAAAGTCATCGCCACCGACGATTAAAAGAGTGGGCACTTTAACATCTTTGAGATAATCAGAGGCAAGGTCAGGCCGGCCTCCCCTTGAAACAATTGCTTTCATTTGAGCATCAACCCTTGTTGAAGCTATTAAAGCAGCAGCAGATCCCGTGCTTGCCCCAAAATATCCAAGAGCTAAACCCTTTGTTTCCGGATTGCCATTGGCCCAAGTAGTTACCTCGACTAATCTGTCAGAAATCAAGTCAATGTTAAAACGATTAGCGCAGTCTTTGTCCTCTTCTTCGGTTAAAAGATCAAAGAGTAAAGTAGCAAACCCACGGTCATTTAAAATATCAGCTACATAACCGTTTCTTGGGCTTAGCCTGCTTGACCCGGCCCCATGAGCAAATATTATCAATCCTTTCGGCTCAATATCGGGGAAATTTATAATTGCCGGCAACGTTAGATTTTCTAACTCAATGTTTATTTCCTGACTTTCCATTATGGATCCTTTAAAATTTCTATTACCTCTTCATCACTAACTTGTCTAAAGTTTTCATAATATTCACCGATTGCACCAAAAGAGAATTCAGGAACAGAAAGAACCACAAAATCATCCACTTCTTGCTTCATTTTTTCAGAAGCATCTTGAGATGCAACAGGCACTGCTACAACAGTCTTCCGCGGACTTCTTGTCTTAACTTCTTTTATTGCTGCCAGCATAGTCATGCCGGTAGCGATGCCATCGTCAACAATAATCGCTGTTTTCCCCTGCAAACTTATTGGTTCCTTATCTCCTAGATAAACTTTTTGTCTTCTCTTTGCTTCTTGGCAGGTACCCTGTAAACTAGACACATAGTCCGAAAGTCTGAGACAATTGCTGTGGAGGAAAACAAAAAATGTTTAAAGCAATCCCAAAAGAGATTAAAGATCAGGTGTTGGCCCGAATTAAAAATGATGGCATTAGCGCCAATCAAGCCGCCAATGACGCAGGCATTAGTCCAAAAACTGTTTACGGTTGGATAACAAAAGAAGCCGGTAAAACTGATTGTAATATCATCGAGTTTAACCGTCTCAAA
>MNYL01000197.1 GCA_001873075.1 Fibrobacteres bacterium CG2_30_45_31
GGCGGCGCTTCTCTCGAATTGCTTGAAGGGAAGGTGCTTCCGGGTGTTGCTTTCCTCACCGAAAAGTAGGGTGATTTTTTGCTCGAAAAGTGGGCAAAGTGACTTTGAAAATAAAGAAGACCACTCTTAGGAGTGGCCTTTTTTGTTATCATGTAGGTATGAATCGATTTGCTTTCTTTTGTATGCTTCTTTTTAGTTTCATTGCGATGGCTTATGCGGAAACAGCCCCCACAAAGCCAAAGCCGCTTTTAGATAATACCATCCCGATTGCTCCTGAAGAAAACATTGCGAAAGGGAATATCATGGCTGGTTTTTCCGTCTCTTTGGTACAAGCAGAGGCTTCTGACTTGGATATCATTGTGGGCGATTTGTACGATCTGGACGGTTACACCTTTTCTGTGGATGCCTTTGGCGGTTATTTCTTTAGAGATGCTCTCGCGGCAGGGGTCCGTGGGGGTTATTCCCGCACGAAGTATACCCTTCATTTTTCTCTATTAGAAGATATTGCAGATGTGGATCAGGAACGCAAATATCTGAGTAATGGTTTTTATGTACAACCCTTTTTGCGCAATTGTCTCAAATTATTTGACAGCAAATCCATTTACTTTTTTAACGAAACCTCGCTTCAAGTCGCGTACAGCTACGGCATTTCACAGGTCGATGATACTGAAGATATCTCCAAAACGAGAACTCAGACGCTTTCGTTTAAACTCGGTTTGAATCCAGGAGTGGATGTTGTTTTGGTGGAGGGCTTTGCGTTTGAAACTTCGGTAGGTCTTTTGGGACTGAGTTCCAGTATGACGGATATTGAGGAAAATGGAGAGGCAACCAGTAGTATTGATTACAACATCATTAATTTCAAAGTCAATCTGCTCGCTCTTGATTTTTGTTTGGTTTATTTCTTCTAGGAGTGTGATTCATGAAGAAATTCTTTTCTCTTTTATTGCTGTTCACTTTCGTCATTCTTACAAGCTGCAGTGATGAATCCACCACTTCTGCAAAGGAAACCTCTTTGCAGGAACTTTCGTTTGTGGGTTTTGAAACGGTCTCGATGAACGATTCCACTCAAACCATTCTCATTGCAAAAGAAGGTGAATACGGGGATTCTTTGGTTGTGGATTTTGTGAAGCTCACCGAAGGGATGACTCTCTATCTTGCCGCCGATGATGATCCGAACGACCCTGAATTGGGGGAGCGGTTGGAAGAAACTTCGGTCATTGACGTTACTGGAATCACCTCTTTTAATGTGGTCGTTCTGGATGCTAATCGTCGCATCGATGCTATTTGGACGGTTACCATTCAAGAGCAAAATGCCTCCAGTTCCAGTGTTGCAAAATCATCTTCGAGTCGTATCGCTTCCTCATCCAGCGAGATTCACCCTTCTTCGAGTTTTTCCGTTTCGAGTTCGAGTGCCATGATTTCTTCGTCCAGCAATAGACTTTCCTCTTCAAGTGTTTCGAGTTCAAGCGTTGTCTCTTCCTCCAGCATTTCTGTATCTAGTTCCAGTATAGCATCTTCTTCCAGCGTCCTCTCTTCTTCAAGTGCCGTGATTCTTTCTTCTGAAAATACGGTGCTTTCTTTTGTCGTGGGTGCAGTCTCTGGTGTTATTGATACCACAGCCAAATCGATTTATGTGGAGCTCGCGTACGGTGACGATTTGAGTGCTGTGGCGGCGACGGTTTCCGTTTCTGAAGGGGCGGTCTCTAGTTACGAAGGCGCGGAGGATTTGCGTTCCCCACATGCATTTACGGTCACTGCGGAAAATGGCACCGTCGCTCATTGGACTGTAAAAGCGGGGGTTCAGCTTCCCGGTTCTGATTTTAATACTTGGGCGAATAACAAGGTGGCCCCCAATTCCTTTTGGGGAACCTCCAGCGATGCCATGGCGACCTCCAAGAGTGCCGTTGTTTATTCCTACTCTTCGGAGGCAAACCTCACTCAAGTGAGTGGAGCCGCCCAATTGGAAACCAAAGCAATTAAGGCGGCAACGGGGGTTATCACTTGGAAATCCAAAATTGCGACAGGCATTCTCTTTGCAGGTACTTTTAAAACAGGTGTGACTGCAGGGGATTTGTATAAACATGCCACCGACTTTTCCCAGGCCGCTAATCTTCTGGATTACATGACCCTAGGCAAAGATTTCACGGGGCGCCCGACATCCTTTACCGTGGAGTATTCGTACTCTCCGGTGGCAGAAAGTGGCATTGTTCAAAAAGGGTTGATTTATGTCATGCTTGTGAATAAAGCTTCTAAGACGATTGTGGCTTCTGGTGCAATTTTACCCACAACGAAAGTGACATCCACGACTCAAACCATTGCCTTGAATTATGGCGATGCATCTTGGATGACGAGCGATCTGCCTGTGCCAACGGGGATGACTGTAGGGACAGGGGAGGAAGAAGTGACCTCCATTTATGTGATTTTTGCGTCCAGTGCCTACGCTCACATTATCGGTTTAGTCGGTGCAGGCAATGGTGACATTGGAGCCAAAGGGGTTGCCGGTTCGACTCTTTCCATAGGTGATTTCAAACTGGTTTATTAAGGAAACAAGGTTTAAAATGTTAAAGAAAATCATCCATTCCTTAAGCGCTTTTTTGTGCATTGCAACCCTTATTGTGTGCGGGTGCACTGCCGATATGAATGAATTTGGGGAATCCGATTACCGTACCTTGAATGGCTTATCTTTCAAGGATCAGACAGGGTCCACTTCTTTTAGAACGGTGACGCGCACCATCGGTGTGAGTTTTGATTTTACCGAAAAACCGGATTCCATCACGGTTGAATCTATGGATATCAGTTCTCTTGCAGAACTTCATCGTGTGGATAGCAAGATTGATTCCATTCCGAGCGATTCTTTGGCAAGGGATTCTTTGGGGAACGTCGTTTCTGTGGCTAAAAACGCTCTTGCAGAAGGGAGTAAAATCGCATTACCCAAGAGCCTCAAAATCTATCTTGCCGTGGTTTCTGAAAGCGGGCTTCGCGACATTTGGTGTCTCCAGGTGACTCTGAGCGGTGTCCCCGTGGAGTCGTCTTCATCCACAATAAATTCGTCCGGATCTTCTTCCTCATCTACGACGTCCTCTTCTTCGGTGAATTCCAGTAGTTCCAGTAGCTTCAGTAGTAGTTCCAGTGAACCCGTTCTCAATTCCAACACCGATCTCACTCTCAAATTGAACACACAACTTGCCCAAAGCGTTAAGGCAAGCACCAATCACGTGGCCGATACCATCTACACTCTCGTGGCTTTTGGTACAGACTTTGCCACGCTTTCTCTCGCTTCTGTGGGGATTGCGAGTACTTCTTCGGTGAGTCCCGATCCCACTAAAGTGACTGATTTTACCACGGCGCACACATTTACTGTCACCGCCGAAGATAAAACTACACAGGCCTGGGTTTTTGTGGTGGCTGAAGCGGCAGAGGATTATAAAGCTTCTTCTGAAAAGGAATTGGTTTCTATCACCGCTACTGGCGAGTTAAAAGCCGCTACTATAAATGCATCCCAAAAGACAGTCCTTTTGCACTTGGCATCTCAATCAGCGCTTTCTAATGTCGCGGTCACTTTAGTGGTTTCTGATAAAGCGACGGCAACCCCCAGCTCTCCTTGGAATTTAAGCACCGATCCACTTGACCTTACGATTACTGCGGAAGATGGCTCCACAGTGGTGTGGAAGGTGACCGCCGATTATGCGGCCGACCCTGAGATCGTAAGTCTTTCTGCGACGAATGCGGCAAGCGTCACCATTGATCAGAATCTCAAAAAAATTTACATCGAAATGGCGTATCTTGCGGATCTCACTCAAGTGACCATTTCTGCTTTAGGTCTTTCGGAAGGTGCTTCTACTGCGGGCATTACTAAAGGTTCCGCGTACGATTTAAGCGCAGGTTTGTCCGTTCTGGTTTCGGTGGGGGAAAATAGTGTTACCTACACCGTCAAAGCGGGGTATCAGATCCCTTACAGCAACTTTGATAGTTGGGACAATGATGACTATGTCCTTGAAGATCCAACCTATGGAGCGATTTGGGGCAATGCGAACAGCGCTTCGAAAAATACCACTCAAGTGACGGTGGGAAGTGGTTCTGGAGCCCAGATGAAAACATCTTCTATTTTGGGAAAAATTGCTTCGGGAAGTATTTACACCGCCGAATTTAACCCCAATGGTGTGGGACTTTTCAGTATGGCCTCTTCTTCCACCTGGCCCGATGGGAACGAATTAATCGATTTTGGAAAACCATTTAAGGGACGCCCCGAATACGCCGATGTGAAATTTTCCTACAGCAATAACGATGGCGATAGTTGCGACATTTACATTATGCTCGAACACCGGACAGGGGACAAAAATGTGGATCGAGCCTCCGCAGACGTGAATACCCTCGTGGCCTCTGCTTGGTTCCGCTCTACTTCTGAATCTGACTACACCACACGCCCGAATCCAGATGTGGTTTCCATCTCAGAGCCCGATGTGAATGGGATGCGTACCCTGCGTCTCAAATTGCAGTATGGAACGCCTCTCACCAATTCGCCCATTTGGAATTCTTCTGCATTTGCAACAGGAGTCTCTTCTAGCAATAATAATGCAATTGATAATTCGGTAGTGGAAGGAACGGGAAAAGAGGCCGTTACTCATATAAGAGTGGTGTTTGCTTCGAGCGCGGCGGGGAACTTCTACACAGGTACAAGTGGTGCTACTCTCATTGTGGACGACTTTAAGTTTATTTATTAGCTGCCCTAGAACCACTCTGCGCGCGATTTTTCACGGCGTTCGCGGAGTTCTTCTACCACAGAATAGGGAATTTTCATGCAATTGGGGCCATAGGGGCCGCCTTCGGTGTGAAAGTCAGAACCGCCAGTGCCCACAAGATTATAACGCAGAGCGATGTCCCTGTATTTGCGGCCCGCAGAACCTTTTTGCGAAGGACTGTAGGTTTCGATTCCTTTCAAACCCCACTCTACCATATCTGGAATGAGCGCGTCTGCCCCTGTTTTATAAGGGTGAGCGAGCACTGCAATGCCACCTGCATTTTCGATGAGGCGAATCGTTTGCTG
>MNYL01000163.1 GCA_001873075.1 Fibrobacteres bacterium CG2_30_45_31
CAATTTGTGACCAGGGTATCTAAAATCCGCAACCAGCCAAAATCAACGCTCGTTGCCTATCGTCAAATGCTCTCAGGATTTGTTCATAATATCGAAGACTCTGAACAAGGAGCATGGATGGAGAAACAGATTTACATCGCCTTAGGTTCTCTTCTCCAGACTGCCGCTTTATTAGAACTGGATGCTTGTCCTATGGAAGGCTTTAACCACCATTCTGTGGACTCCTTTTTAGGACTTCCCGAAAAGGGGTACCGTTCTGTTGTCGCTTGTGCTATTGGAAGACGCTCCCCTGAAGACACTTATGCGAGTGCCGCAAAAGTGCGTTATTCCGAAGAAGTCGTTTTCGGAATTCTCTGAGAATTATTTCCAGAGTTCTTCTTTGGTAATGCCGATAAGTTCGACATCATCGAGCCAAAGTTCTGCCGATTGAGTAAAGACCCAAGCAATGACCCGCACATTCGCAATTTGTTTCTCTTTGCCACGCATGGCGTTTATAGAAACTGAGTAACGGGTCCAAGTTGTATCCAGTGTTAGTAAAACCTGCGGAATAGCACCCGTGGTATCAGAAGCCTCTAGAGAATCGGTTTCGCTGCCAAGTAGTTCTAAGAATAAAGACCCAGTGCCACGAGCACGAAAAACAATGGAATCTACGCCACTAAAATCATAGCTTCCATAATTTTCTCCCACTTGTACACCACAATTCGCCCATGGGGAAGAAACCGAAGCAGGCACATCTATATAAAAATGAAAAGCCTTCGAATTATCATCAGTATCTACTACAGGAAATATTGTATTCGCGGTGGAATCGTAAGTAACTATTACGTCAGGATGATTGGAAACAAACCACCAACCACCTCCTACATAGGGGCCAAAACGATGCTGGGAATTTCCATCTTCAAAATTTTCCAAGAGTAAACGATTGTCTTCTGGCGCAAAAATATCGGTAGAAGCGGTAACCCCCGCCCCTGCGGGAACCTTCAGATACGCATACTGTAAAGGTTTTGGCTGTTGCGAAACAAATACAAGAGAGTAAGGCCCAGAAGGGAGAGAATCTAAAGCATAGGATCCATTAGACCCCACCGTCACAGAATGATTCAGCCCTTGAGCAACGACTTTTCCACCGGCAGAAGTTGAATCAAGGGTTCCATGGACACGGCCAAAACGCATCAATGTATCTGAGCCCTTATCTACAAGGCCCTCTTCACCAGAGAGAGAAACCATCAATTGGGAAGCACTATTAACCCCCATAATCTCAATGGTGTATTTCCCTTTGGGTAAGTCAGAAAAAGTAAAAACACCATTTTCATTCGTTGTCGTGTTCTCTGAAACTCCAGTTTCATCAACTCCAACAATAGCGTCACTGGACATCAATCGTACTTGAGCAAAAGCAACCGGAAGCAAGTCCACACCAATCACACGCGCAGTAATTGCATTCCCGGCTTCTGTCCCTGTGGAACCTCCGCCAGAAACTTTACTTCCACCATCACAAGCAATAAAAATCAAAAAAGTGAAGACAATCAAAACAATCCGCATTATGTTGTCTCCTCAGAGGGTACTTGAGTTGAAGTTTCCACCTTATCCGACAAAGGAAACATAGAAACAGTCAATGCGTAGACGCGATTGGCAGATTCAGAATGACGCGCGAACTGCAAAATGCCCCGACGAAATTCTTCTATGCGGTGCTTTATCTCTACCAATTCAGCCTCATCCACCGTAAATACAACTGAAGAAATATCTCGTTCTTCTGATTTATGTCGATCCAAAGACGCTTGAGCGAGTTCCAAGGTGCGCCGATGAAAATCTCGTACAGCGACGCTTTTGACTTCACTTCCGGTGGTCACAATCTTTTGAGTAATGTTCCAACCGCCCCGCCCATCAGGTTCCACCAAATTCAACTGCTTCAAAACTTCCAATGCATTACGCGCTTCATCTTGCGAAATCGGCGGATTCAAAAGCCGTCCCAACTCAGAGACATCGGCAGTATCTTGACTAATTCCAATCAATGCACGAAGCGCCGTGCAAGCCCAATTAGCAAAATAAGAATATTCTGGAATGTCCAACTTGCGGGAGTCCATTTCACGAAGTTCCATCAGCCGGCAATACAAACTAGAAAGCGATTCCTTCGCTTTAGTTTTCGAAAAATGATACAAGACGCGGAAATATTCCGCTCTGCGCGTATCCAAATCACAAACATGAACAAATGTATGAATCGCTTCTTCGTTAAGATGCCCTTCCTTCTGGAACACGCGAACAAGCCAAGCAGGATCTACTCCTGTTTTCTGACCTAAATAACGGTACGAGGTAAAACTATTGACTTTTTTAGAGTCAATAAACCAATCTTTGAGATACTCTCGATAATCCAGATATTCTAAAACATCTACCATAGGTCTTTAATTTAATCAATATGTAAGAGGATGCATTCCTTGTGAACGTTAGAACCAAGGGTTATGTTGCATTTCACTCAACAAAAAAGCAAAAATCGTATCATTGTCTATGCACCAATGCGTCCCAATCCAATCCACGAAACCCCTTATCTCCAAAAGAAACTGGGAGTGTCCTTTTTACAGAACCCCACTCCAGTGGTACTGCAAACACTTTTAAACTTTCAAAAAGCGCATCAATCTTTGTACAGGCTTTTTAAATAAGTCAAGTAGTGGGCCAAAAATTAAAAGACAAACGACCGAGCCTTCACGAATGGTGAGATCATCACTAAAAATGAATGAGAGCAAAAGCACCAACACAAAGAACAAAGCATCTCCCCTCTGACGAATAGAACCCATCTTTTTTCCAAACTTATGCGCAAGTAGCGTGCAGAACCCTTCCAACGGAACTCGTACAAATCGAGATTCCATCACAATCATGACACCCAAAGCACTTATTGCAAAAGCAACGACAGCCAATAAAAGCCGCCAAGGGTAATAGCTCACCACAAGATCCGCAAATAACGTATAAACAAAAAAATCAAGAAGATGACCGCCAAAAAAGATAAAGAAAAACTGCATTAATTCTAGAGGACGAAAATTTTTCCGCTCTAATAAAATTTGTCCGAAAACAAAAGAAGAATTGAGAATGATTGCAACGGTTCCTACAGTAAAAAATTTACTGGGAATAACATTCGATATCGTTAAACAAAGAGCATCATAAGCACCTAAGCCCACATGAGCTTTGATTGCAAAACAAACCCCTAAATAAATAACAGAAAAGCCGATGAGCAAAGCCACCGTTTTTCGAATAATAGGCACTAATTTCATGTTACAAAAAAAATCAGGAAAAAAGTAAAAAAGGCCCGAATGAGCCTTTTATACCTTACTATCTAAGAAGTTTTCCAAGAGGCTCCGTTTCTGCGCTGGAGACAGAGCTTCATCCTTTTCATTCCAAAGAACATGACCATATATTTTCATATAAGAAACGTCTTCGATAATGTATAAGTGATCATCAATCATCACTTCATCAACACCCCTCGCGACAGAAACAACTTTAGGATCCCGATGAAAAGAGAACTGAAATTTCGCATTATTTTGTTGTATCGCAATACGCATATAAAGTCCGCCGAAGTCTCTAGTTTTAAGTTAATAGAACAAAAAAAGCATCCCTCTCGGTTTACTTACGCTCGAAGCTACTCTTTATAAAAGATAGCGCTGCCTCGCTGAGTCATCTTTCAAGGCTATTGCCGAGCATAGATAAATAAGCAAGAACAAGGAGCTGAACGAATCTTGTTAGATCGGGCATAATACCGAGGGATGCCTAGCAATAATATACTCAGAACCCCTACAAAAAGCAATAAAAGTCTAATTGTTTTAAAGAAAAACTAGTCTATCTTGGAAGAAATCCTATTAATGCCTTCGTCCAATAAATCAGCCAAAACATTGGCCATTTTCTGACTTTCATGATAATAAACTTGAGCTTTTGCCACACGACGACGCAGTTCAAATAATTCCGAAGAAATATCCATTGACATTAATATCATTTGCTTTCGAATATCGAGTCGAGAAGCCGAATCCGTGTGTTGTTCCACTTTCTTGGAAACGAACGCCACAATTTCATCCAATTCAGCCTCGTTCAAATCCGTCTGAATCTGAAACTTATCCTGGCCAATCACCACACGAGTGGTGCGTAAGGAAGAATCTGCTGCGTCCATAGCCTACCTCATTCCAATACCAAAAGGATCGGTGGCGGAAAGCCACCTTAGCCGAAAAAATCGTTCTGCTTAACCTCTTCGACCTCAGGCTTATTCTCAACAACAGAGCCGTCCACCATTTCTGGCGCTTTAGGTGCAATGGGAATTTCAGTTCCCAATTCAGCTTCAATGGTATTCAAAAGCTGTTGGAATCGTTCTTGGGCGAGTTGAATTTCTTCGCCTTGATTCTTAACAACATTATTCAAACTTTGTAATTCATTACTCCGGCTTTCTAAACGAGCGTAGAGTTCCTCTAGTTCGCGGTCCTTCGCCGCTAGTTGCGCCTGAGCCTTTTCCAGCATTTGGCGAGCTTCCACTTGCACTTGAGCCTTTTCCGCCTTCACACGACGAAGCGCATCCAGCACCTTTTCCACTTTCTGAGCGAGAATATCCATATTTTCGAGATTCATTGAGAAAACTCCTTCAATTTCTTTTGAAAAGATAAATAAAGGTGGGCTCAAAAAAAAGTGAGTGGATAATAAAATCCCCTATTCAAAAAGCCTTCTGAAGCGTTCTCCTATAAAATCCTTGAATTATCTACATTGGAGGTATGGATTCTATTGAGAAAAGGCTATTGGAACTTCCGGCCCGCCCAGGCGTTTATCTTATGAAAGACGCCAATGGAACCATTATTTATGTTGGCAAAGCGAAAGTGCTCAGCCGCCGCGTTCGTAGCTATTTTGATGGTAGAGAAAAACCAGGACACCGCGCAGCGACTTTGATGCTTCCTCATATTCGGAACATCGATTGGATTATTACGGAAACAGAAGAAGAAGCTTTCATTTTGGAAGCAAATCTCATTCACAAACATAAACCCATCTATAATGTCCGGCAAAAAGACGACAAACATTTCCCTTACCTCGCAGTAACCATGCGAGAAGATTTTCCCCGAGTGATTGTAACTCGTTCTGTGCGTAGTGATGGCAATTTGTACTTCGGCCCTTTTGTAAGTTCTTGGGCCATTCATGTTTTGATTGATTTAACCGCTCGGCTTTTTCATATCCGCGAGTGTACCCTAAAACTCCCCTTGAAAACGCCCTCCAGGCCCTGTCTTAATTACCACATGGGCCGTTGTACCGCTCCCTGCGCAGGCCTCTGTTCCAAAGAAGATTACGCACAAATGGTGCAAGAAGCCATTCGTCTTTTAGGTGGCAAACGAGATGATCTGATGCGTGGATGGCAACAGGAAATGGAAATGGCGAGTCAAAATTTAGACTTTGAGACCGCCGCTAAGAAGCGAGATTTAATCCTCGCATTGGAAGCGAGCAATACGCACCAGAAAGCAGATGCGAGCGATGCGTCACTCAAGCTGGATGTGATCGCTGTGCGACGCAACAAGACTTTTGCGACTGCAGTTATTTTGGAATACCGTGAAGGCGTGTTCTTTGGTCGCAGACATTATTGTTTGGAATGTAGAGAAGAACAAGACGAAACCGAAATTCTCTGCGAAATGCTTTCTGGTTGGTATTCAAAAGCCATAATGATCCCGCCCGAAATCGCTTTGGAAAATACGCTTCCCGAGGAAGACAAGACGTTATTAGAAGAAGAATT
>MNYL01000007.1 GCA_001873075.1 Fibrobacteres bacterium CG2_30_45_31
TGGGCGTGAATCCCATGTGTTTCCAGGGAGCGATTTGTTTGGGAAAAGTGTGGAATGGCTTTTCTCTGCGGAGGTGCGCGAGACGAGTCGCGTCTTTTTGACGAAAGCCTGTGAGATTAAACCGGAATGGATTATTCAGGTGGCGGGTGCGTTTTGTACAAGACGCTGGTATGAGCCTCGCTGGAATGCGGAACGAGGCTTTGTGGAAGCGGTTGAGGAAGTGACTTTCAGAAGCATGGTGCTTACGCGGGGGCGCCGTGTGGATTATGGGCGTGTGAACCCCGAAGATTGTGCGCAGATTTTTTTCAGGGATGCCGTGGTCATGGGCGATATGCCTAGACCATTCCCGTTTATGGAATTCAATAACCGCGTGGTCGAAGGTTTGCGCGGGTTGGAGGCAAGACAGCGTCGCTGGGGGCTCGCTCCTAGTGAAGATGCCCAGGTGCAGTACTTGGTGGGGAAGGCTCCAGGTGTCAACTCTTTGAAGACGCTCCGCGATTTTATTGAGAAGAATACAGACAACGTATTACGCTTTGATGCAGAAGCCTGGATAAAGGCGAGTGGCACCGGGGTGGAACATTTGGAATCGTTCCAGAATGGGCCTCAAATTTTACCGCACTCGGTCTCTAAAAAGAAGGCGGATTCTGAACCCGTTCATGGGGGGACCATTGAATATTTTCGCTTGTATTCTACTGAAATTCGAGGCGAATTGGTCTTTGATGCCTCCAAGGAATGGGATGGTATTTCTCTAGAAATCCCTATGGATATGGTTCCTCGGTTGACGCCTGCCATGCTCGCGAGTCACATCGGTAAATGGCGCGATTGGATGGAAGACTCTTTTATCCGCGAACTTCCGAAAACGCTGCGCAGAAAAGGGGAACAGCAAAAAGAAAAAATTGATGATCGTTTTTGTGAATTACTGGACTTGCGTCCCAATGAAGCTCCGTTGGTTCTTTTGTATGAAACGTTTGCAAGTTTCAAAGACTTTACCGAAAATACTTCGGTCTTGAACCCGGATAAAGAACATCACTTGCGTTTGCATTTGACGCTCATTCAAAAATTCAAGAATCAGACACTTCCGTTAGAACTTTCCCCAGAGTGGGGTATTTTCCAGTGGTTCGAGGCGCTTCGCCCTATGGTTGTTGGAGCCCCATTAGATTTGCCTGTTGGGCCTTGCCGTTTCGGATGGCGTCTCGGAAAAACGGCAGCAATGTTTCCGGAAGAATCCTTCTTTTGGCAAGACTTTTTCCATCGTGTAGAATCAAGCATTCCCAAACCCTACGAGGCCATACTGGAAGATCGCCTTTCATTTTTGGAGGTTGGAGTTGCGAACGCCTCTTCTGATTATTCCACGGCACCACGGGAATGGGTTTTAAAATCGCTCCTCGCCGATGGGGATGTCAATGAAAACCTACCAAGTACGGCGCGTGATTTGGAATCGGTGTTGGATCGTTTTTCGGGTCTTGAGTTTTCTCATGGGAAAAAGATTCACCATTTTAAGGAACTTTCTCAGGCGACAGGGGATACTGAAAATCAAGTGCGCACGGGTTTGGTTCAACTCGTATGGGAATCCGGGCTTTTGGGGTTGCCGTTTTTTATTCGTGGATGGTCTCTTTTAAGAGAGAGCATGGCGCAGTGGCGGTGTCAGAAACCTATCCGGGAAGATTACGAAAAATTAGCCCTCGCTTTACTTTCATGCCCTTCGCTTTACAAACGTCTCGTACTGATTGCTCGCTTTTGGAATGCGGATGTGGATCACTTGGAAAGTATCCCGGAGACGCTTCCATTGGCAAACGGGAAAGAACTTCGCGAACGTTTTAGGCCTTTTCTCAACGGTCGTTTTCTTAAAGATTTTGAACTCAAAGCTGCCCGAGATCTTTTGACGCATATAGAGCGCTTCGTCGGTGATAATGAGGCTTATTTTGAACTTTGGGTTCAGGCGGAAGGCCTCCTTGAACGTTTTTCTCTTTTGCGTTATAAACGGGGCTTTTTAGCCTCTGCGCCCGAAGAAGTCGTCGAAGTCAGCGCTCTCGCAAAACTCAAGGGACAATTCGGACGACTTTAAGACTCTCAAGAACTTTAATTTTCTAATTTACCCTTCAATGTTTAAATGGTTCGCTTTTATTTCTGTCTTGTGCCTTTGGGGCTGTGATTTGCCGTGGAAAAAATCGGACCCGGTCGTTGCTAGTGTGGGCAAAACGGAATTAAAGCTATCCGAACTCAAATTGCTCAGGCCAGATTGGGATCAAACTTCTGAGAGACAACGCTTGCAGATGCTGGAAACTTGGGTCACGCAAGAGGCCCTTTATCAAGAAGCCCTGGTGCGCGGTTTGGATCAAGATCCAGAAACCAAACGCATTTTGGATTTTTCCCGAAAAAAGATTATTCTGGATCGGTTAGCGTCTAAGATTACGGATACTCTACAAGTGACGGAAAATGAAGTGCAACACTATTATGAAGCACATCCTGAATATTTTTTGCGCACGCAGAGCCTCTATACGGGAGCTATTTTTCGATATGCAGATACGAAAACGGCGACCCGAGTTTTTCGTGAACTCAAATCTCAAAATATGAACGCTCTTCCACCTATTGATTCTAATAGTGTAAAAATCACACGCTTTGATTCTCTTAAAACCTCTCCAGATCCCTGTATTGCGGAAGATTTGAGTGCGCTTGCAGTAGGTAAATTGACTCCGCCGCGTTCCTGCAAAGGTTTTTTTAAGAGCATGGTGATATTCTCGTCTTTGGATTCCGGTTCAGTGAAGCCTTTGGCAGAGGTGTTTTCTTTTGCAGAAAATCTTGCGCGCGGAGATAAACGCAATGAGAAAATGAAAAATTTTAAAATTGAAACAAAAAATAAACGTGCCATTTTTACTTACCCGGACTATTTCTGTGGCCCTAGTAAGGAATAACGAGGAATGAATGAATAGAACCATGTCCTATGTCTTTTCCGGTCTTTTTTTCGTGGTTGCTAGCACTAGCGTCTATGCGGCACCGGAACTTTTTGAGTCCATTGCGGCGGTGGTCGATGGAAAACCCATCATGCGCTCCGAAGTGATGAACAACTTATATCAGTTTCAGAGTATGCCAGAGGCCAGTTCCATGACGGAAGATCAGCAGATCAAGTTTGTTTTAGACAAATTGATTGATGATAAGGTGCTTTTGAGTCGTGTGGATCGGGATTCTATTAAGGTCACTGAAGACGAAGTGGATCAGCGTGTTACCGCGCATTTGCAAAACCTAGCACTCCGTCAAAATATTGATATGGCGACTCTCGAAAAAGCGATTCGCTCTCAGTTAGGTTTGAGCATTGCTCAATACCGCGACAACCTTTCTAAGCAGGTCCGGGAGCAAATGACCATTGGGCGCATTCGCCAATTGCATGTGGGCGTTATTCAGCCTACCAAAAAAGAAGTCACAGAGTTTTACAAGAATTACAAGGATTCTTTACCGCGTCAGTACAATTGCATTTTGGTAAGCCATTTGCAGATGAAGATTAAACCGAATCAGGGAATTATTGATTCCGTGAAAAAAAGTGCGGAGATCTTAATTGATAGTTTGGATCATGGTATGAGCTGGGACGTGCTTGCAGGACGTCATTCTCAAGATTCTTCTGCAAAAAAGGGCGGAGATATCGGTTACTTTAAGAAAGGCCTTTTAGACCCTGATTATGAACGCGCTATTGAACATCTTGGCAATGGTGAATACACCGATAAACCAGTGCAAACGGCCTTAGGCTGGCACATTATTCGGGTATTGGGTCGTAAAGAAGATGGTATCCGTACCGCTCAAATTCTGCTCCGTACAGTGCCTGTGGCGGCAGACTCCGCCATGGTGTTTGCTAAGGCGGATTCTCTTCGTAAAGTGCTGACCACGCAAGCTCTCTTTGCTGCTGCTGCAAAAAGTTTGAGTGACGACAAAGAGACGAATTTTAAGGGCGGAAGTCTCGGTTGGTTTGAAAAAGCAGAAATTGATTCCGCCTACGTGCAGCCGCTCTCTCAGCTTGCTGCGGGTGAAAATTCAGAACCTGTTCTTATTGGGGATTCCTACCATATTTTCCGTTTAGAAGATTCGCGTCAAGTGCGAGAATATACATTAGAAGAAGATTACATGAAAGTGGAGCAAATGGCCATTACCTACATGGAAAATAAAAAGCTTGAGGAGCTAGTCAAAAAGTGGCGGGAAGAAGTCCATATCGAGATTCGGCTGAAAGAGTGATAGAGGCGAGGCCGTATGCGGCACTGGCCCCTTATTATCAGAGGGTCATGGAGCATGTGGATTATGCTTCATGGGCGGACTATTTATTACTCCTTTTAAAAACTCATGGGAGAAAGCCGAAATCCCTTTTAGAATTGGGCGCAGGGAGTGGTCTTCTCGCTTATTATTTTCGCCCCTTTTCTATTCAATATCGTGTGACAACTGATA
Organism: Fibrobacteres bacterium CG2_30_45_31; assembly: GCA_001873075.1. GTDB lineage: Bacteria > Fibrobacterota > Fibrobacteria > Fibrobacterales > Fibrobacteraceae > UBA1313. The sequence goes on from MNYL01000007.1 coordinate 4,426, forward strand.
TTTCTTCAGAAATGATTGCTTTGGCGAACCCAGAATACGCGGGGTACAGAGTGACGGTGAATGCCGTTCAGCTCCCATTTACGCGCAAGTTTGATATGATTCTCATGACTTATGATGCCATCAATTATCTTTCGGAGGAGGGTATTGCCTCCTTTTTTTCGGAAGTGTACCGTCTCCTTACGGATAAAGGAGTTTTCATTTTTGATGTCACCACAGAGCATAATTCTCTCGCGTATTTTGCCGATAGCTCCAGTATAGACGAATATCCAGGTGAGGCTTTTGTAACACGTCGCAGTTGGTATGAACGCTCCACGCGGGAGCAATTCAACCGCTTTGACTTTTTTGAATCCAACCCCAATGGCACCTATAATCACAAAACGGAAACGCACCGTCAAGTGATTTATCCTATGCGCTTTTTTATGAAGGCCGCGCGTGCGGCTTCCCTTGAAATAGAAGCTTCTTACGCCGATTTTACCTTGAGTACTAAGCTCACTCGTTCTGATCGAG
>MNYL01000014.1 GCA_001873075.1 Fibrobacteres bacterium CG2_30_45_31
TGCATTTTTATGAAAAAATCAAACTGAGTTAGTATAATTAATACAATTGTTATAATTGATATAGCAAATTAACTATATTTTGCAAAGTATAGTCAAAAATGAGCATTTTATTGCCCTTGCAAATCGGATTTGCAATTCTATTTTTGTCCCCGAACATGTCGGAACGTCCCTGTTCCAACAGTAACTTTAGAGGATCAACATGAAAACCATTATGGTGAACCCCAAGACAGTCGCTCACAAGTGGATACTTGTCGATGCCGCCGAGAAACCTCTTGGCCGCGTTTCTTGTGAAGTGGCACGTCTGCTTATGGGCAAACACAAGGCTATCTATTCCCCAAACGTTGATACAGGTGATTTTGTTGTCGTGATTAACGCTGCAAAAGTTGCTTTGACGGGCAAGAAAGCGGATCAAAAACAATACTTTCATCATACCGGTATGATGGGTGGCGAACGCTGGATCGCATACAAGGATTTGCTCGCTAAGAAGCCTACTCAGCCGTTAGAAGATGCTATCTGGGGTATGCTCCCACACAGCAATCTCGGCCGTAAGATGATTAAGAAACTGAAAGTCTACGCAGGTGCTGAACATCCGCACTTAGCGCAAAACCCCGAAACCGTGTCCCTCTAATTTAGAGAACGGAGGATAAATCTATCGCTACTGCAAAAGCAAAAAAGATCTACCGCGGCACTGGTCGGCGTAAGAATGCCATCGCTGCTGTCATTTTGAAACCGGGTACCGGCAAACGCGTCATTAATGGTCGTGATTTCACAGACTATTTTCATTCTGACGTGCAGAACATGATTGCAAACCTTCCTTTCTCTATTCTTGGCAATGCTGAAGAATGGGATGTGGAAGTCACCGCCCGTGGCGGTGGAATTGCAGGTCAAATGGGTGCCGTTCGTTTGGGCGTTTCTCGCGCTCTCGTCGAAAATGATCCAGCGGTCAAGAGCCCCTTGAAGAAGGAAGGCTTGATGACTCGTGATGCCCGTGCTGTTGAACGTAAGAAGTTTGGTCGAAAGAAAGCTCGCAAGCGCTTCCAGTTCTCCAAACGTTAATTTTCGAGTTTCTATATTCGCGAAGCATCCCACTCGGTGCTTCGCGATTTTTCTATGTATCGAGTGGATTCATTCACTGGTTCGCAGAGCGCCTCGGTGGTCAGCTTGCTGACTTTGGTTGCTTAATGCGTTTCAGGTAGTATAACCGACTAGGAGTCAATTATGGCAAATCTGCCTTCTGTAGAAGACCTGCTCAGTGCAGGATCCCATTTCGGCCACCAGACACAGCGCTGGAATCCGAAAATGAAACCTTACATTCTTGCTGAGAAGAACGGAATTTACGTTCTGAATCTCGATAAGACCACCAAGCTTCTTGAAGCTGCGGGCCAAGCTGCGGCACGCGTTTCTGCTTCTGGCAAGTCTGTTCTCTTTGTGGGCACAAAGCCGACGGCACGCCAGGTTGTGGAAGATGCCGCACGCAAGTGCAATCACTTTTTCGTTATCAACCGTTGGTTGGGTGGTATGTTGACGAACTTCCAGACAGTTCGCAAGTCCATTAAGCAGATTGATAAAATTGATGAAATGGAAAACCAGGGTGTCTTTAAAGAACTTTCCAAGAAAGAAGTTCTTGATAAGAGCCGTGAACGTGATAAATTACTCTCCGTCTTTGGTGGTATTCGTGAAATGGCAACCATTCCGGGTCTCGTCGTGGTTACGGATCTTCATCACGAGAAAATTGCTGTCGCAGAAGCTCGTCGCTTGAATATTCCTATTATCGGCATTTGCGATACCAATGTGGATCCGACTTTGGTCGATTTCCCAGTTCCTGCAAATGATGATGCGGTGAAGTCCATTAAGCTCATCATCGACTATATCGCAGCAAATGTGACCCCTCGCTCCAATGTCGCTAAAGAAGCGAACGCTGAAACTGCGAAAAAATACGATAGCGCCGAGGTTAAGTAATATGCAGATTACGGCATCCATGGTTAATGAACTCCGCACTAAAACGGGTGTGGGCATGATGCAGTGCAAAAAAGCTTTGACGGAAACGGATGGCGATTTAGACAAGGCTGTAGAACTTCTTCGCAAGCAAGGGGCTTCTGTAGCCGCGAAACGTGCGGATAAGGACGCTAAGGAAGGCCGTGTATTTCTCGTGGAAACACCCTCTAAAGCGGTTGCTTTTGAACTCAGCTGCGAAACGGAACCCGTTTCTAAAAACGAAGATTTTATTGCTCTTTCCAACCTTGCCGTTAAGGCCGTATTGGAACAGAACATTCAGTCTGTCGAAGAAATGAATGCTGCTGTTGTTGATGGCGTTAAAGTAGGCGACCGTTTGCAGGATGTTCTGGTGAAGATCCAAGAGAACATTAGCTTTCGTAAGCTTGCCGTTATCAAATATGGTTCGAACGACGTCATCGGTTTGTACTCCCACATGGGTGGAAAAATCGGCGTGATTACTCGTTTGGCTTTTGAAGGCACTCCAGCAGATATAGCGGTGCTCAAAGCTACGGCGAAGGATATTTGCGTGCAAGCTGCTGCATTTGCTCCAGTCGCTGTGAACAATGCCTCTGTGGCTCCGGATACTATTGAGAAGGAACGTGAAATTGCTCGCGCTCAGATTGTTAACGAAGGCAAGACTCGTCCTGAATTCGTTGATCGTCAGATCGAAGGCCGTATCGCTAAGGTTCTTAAGGAAATGGTTCTTGAAGATCAGGAATTCTTTATGATTGAAAAGAATCCCAAGAAGCTTTCCGTGAAGGATTATCTTTCTTCGGTAGGTACAGCTCAAGGTTTGAAGAGCCTTGCTGTAGTTGAATTTATCCGTTTCGAAAGAGGTAATTAATGCTTAACGCACCAAAATTCCATAGAGTTCTCCTCAAATTGAGTGGTGAAGCTCTTGCCGGTGCCAAGGGACATGGAATTGATTCCGAAATCTTGACCGAGATGGCTTCTGAAATAGCCTCTGTTGTTAAGTCTGGCGTCCAGGTGGCTTTGGTGATTGGCGGTGGAAATTTGGTGCGTGGCGTTTCTGCATCGGCAGGGGGTATGAATCGTGCTGCTGGCGATGCTATGGGAATGCTTGGAACCGTGATGAATGGCCTTGCTATGCAAGACGCGCTCGATAAACAGGGCGTGAATTCTGTAGTAATGTCCGCCATTCGCATGGAACCTGTTTGTGAATTTTTTGATCGCCGTAAAGCGATGACACTACTTTCCTCCGGGAACGTGGTTATTTTTTCTGCCGGTACCGGAAATCCATTTTTTACAACGGATAGTGCTGCCGCTTTGCGCGCCATAGAGATGGAGTGCGATGTAATTATGAAGGCAACGAAGGTGGATGGTATTTATACCGCTGATCCAGTCAAGGATCCCTCGGCAACTCGTTTCGATGATATTTCCTATAAAGAAGTTATTCAGCGTGGTCTCCAAGTGATGGATACCGCCGCTATTGCCTTGTGCCTTGAGCACAAAATGCCCATTTTGGTCTTTAAAATGGTGAAAGGGAACTTGACTACGGCCACGGTTGAAGGTAGTTTAGGGACATTAGTGCACTGCTAATTGTGCGCACAACGATTTTGTAGAGGTTATAATGGCTGAAGAGTATGTTCAAAGAATGGAAAAGGCAATAGAGGCAACGGAACGCGAGTTTACTAAAATTCGTGCAGGTCAAGCAACTCCAGCCATCTTGAATAACATTCGTATTGATTATTATGGCACCCCGACTCCCATTCCTCAAATTGCAAAGGTCTCTGTTCCAGAACCGCGTATGCTTTTGGTGAGCCCTTGGGAAAAATCCATGGTGGATGTCATCAATAAAGCAATTCTCGCAGCCAACATAGGCGTTTCTCCTATGATGGACGGAAACTGTATTCGTGTAGCACTTCCCATTCTTACTTCCGAGCGCCGCCAAGAACTGGCTAAGATTGCTCGCAAACACGCGGAAGAAGGGCGTGTGGCCATTCGCAATATTCGTCGCGATGCCAATGAAGCGATAAAGAAAATTAAAGATCTTCCTGAAGATGAAGTAAAGAAACTTCAAGAGGAGATTCAGAAGACGACCGATAAGTTTATCGCTGATGTAGATCGTATTCTCCAAGAAAAGGAAAACGACATCCTTAAGGTTTGAGCTATGCCTAATTTGCTCAAACATGTCGCCATCATTATGGACGGGAATGGCCGTTGGGCCAAGAGCCGTGGTTTTGAAAGATTCCTCGGTCACCGTCGCGGAACCCAAGCTACCATTGATGCTGTGGAAGTAGGTGTGGATCTTCATTTGGAGCATCTGACACTTTATGTATTTAGCTCCGAAAATTGGCAACGCCCGAGTAAAGAAGTGGATTATCTCATGAATCTGCTGATTGAAATGGTGGCCAAAGAACTTCCCGATTTAATGACAAAAAATGTAAAGCTGGTCGTTATCGGTAACATACTTCGATTGCCTGAAGGCCCTCGCGCGAAGTTACAAGAGGCAATTAATAAAACGTCAAAAAATACAGGACTTCAACTCAACCTCGCTATTTCGTACGGGGGTCGTTTAGAAATTGTGGACGCTTGCAAAGCGATTGCGAAGATGGTCGCTGCTGGAGAGCTAGCCATTGATGCGATTGATGAATCTGTATTTTCCAAGAATTTATACTTGAAAGGGGCTCCAGATCCAGACTTGGTAATTAGAACGGGGGGGGAATTCCGTCTTTCAAATTATTTGCTTTGGCAGGCTGCCTATAGTGAGTTTTATGTGACAGATACACTGTGGCCAGATTTCACAAAGGAAGAATTTTTGAAAGCTGTTTCCTTGTATAGTACGCGTGAGCGTCGTTTCGGAAAGGTTTTGCATGAGTAACTTAAAACTACGTCTTCTATTTTCGGCGATAGCAATTCCCGTTGTTTTTATTTGCCTATGGCTGAATGATGTAAGTCGTCTTTCATTGATGTGCTTTTTAGGGGGTGTGGGTGCTTGGGAATGGGCTCGTATGGTGTCTTGCAAATATCAAGGCCCCTCCATGCAGGTGGTGGCTCCCGCTTCTGCTGTGGCCTTAACCCTTGCTTGGATTTTTCAATCGGGCCATTTTTTGGGGCTTGCTCCGGTAACTGGTTTG